>NZ_JBSFNQ010000044.1:0-71348 GCF_053981115.1 Streptomyces sp. NPDC003691
CGTCGAGCACATCCGTGATGCCCCGCCAGTCCGCGGGCAGCGTCACATCCAGCACCCCGGGCACCACGGTCCGGTACAGCTGGTCGTCCTGGATGAACTCGACCCGCCCGGTCACGTCCATCTCGTCCAGCACCTGCCGCAGCGGCGCGGGCCCGCCCATACCGCCGAGCTGGTGCAGCGACACCTCGAACTCGAAGCGGCCCCGGACGAAGGTGGTGGCCGCCCCGCCGGGCACGTTGTGGCGCTCCAGCAGCAGGGTCCGCTGTCCGCCGCGCTGGAGCGTGGCGGCCGCGGCCAGCCCCGCGTTCCCCGCTCCGATCACGATCACGTCGTAGTCGACGCTCATTGCAGTCTCCCTCCGGACGGACGGCGTTCGGGCCGCGGGGCGGGACGGGACGGGGGCCCCGCCCCGCCGCCGCGGTCGTACGGGACGGATCAGCAGCCGCCGATGAGCTTCCGGGCCTCGGCCCGCACCACCCGCTTGAGGACCTTGCCGGTGATGCCGACGGGGATCGTGTCCTCGGTGACGATGGCCGCGCCCGCCATCCGGGGCAGCCCGGACCGGGTCAGCGCCTCGTTGATCCAGGCCGTCGGATCCTGGGGCGCCTCCGCCCCCTCCACCAGGTTGACCAGGGCGTACACCTTGGCCACCCCCTCGTCCTCCCAGCCGAACTCCACGCCCTCGTCGGCCAGTCCGACCACCGTGCAGTCGAGGATCTCCGGGTACTCCCGCAGCAGCACCTCCTCGGTGTAGGCGCTGTAGACGAAGCCCTCCTCGGTACGGATCGCGTCCGTGGTCCGGTCCAGGTGGTAGAAGGTGTTCGCGGCGTCCCGGTAGACCAGGTCACCGGTGAGGAAGTAGCCGCCGAGCCACTGCTTGTGCCAGCGGACGTTGTCGTTCCAGAAGCCGGGGGTGAGCGACTTGGAGAGCACTCCGAGCCGGCCCACCTGGCCGGGCGGCAGTACCGAACCGTCCTCCGCCAGCGCCGCGGCCTGCGCGAACCGCATCGGGCGGCCGATGCAGCGGCCGATCACCGGACCGCCCGCCCGGTGCACGAAGTCGAAGAGCACATAGCCCATCTCGGTCGAGCCGAACATATCGATGAAGATGGCGCCCGGGACCTTCTTCGGCTTCAGGTCCGGGCCGGTGACGGTGTGGTAGCCCTTGTCCAGCAGCCGCCGGATATGGACCGCGTGGGCCGCGTCGCCGGACGCGTAGTACGCCTCCACACTGGTCAGGTCCCGGTCCGTCAGATCCTCGCCCGCCATCTCCGTGAAGGTGTGGGTGAAGCCGAAGACGATCGTCGGGCGGTGCTTCTCGATCCCGTCGAGCACGGCCTTGCCGCTGGGGTCGGTGTAGTGCACCACCGGAGCGCCGAGGGTGAGCCCCAGCAGGGTGTTCGACATCGCCGACACATGGTGGCCGGGGAGCGCCAGCAGCCGCTTGCGGGTGGAGCAGTCCAGTCCGTCCGCCAGCCTGCTGAGGGCGCCGTGGAACAGCGTCTCGTGGGTGTGGAAGGCCGACTTGGGGATGCCGGTGGTGCCCGAGGAGTGGGAGATCAGGATCGGGTCGCCGGGCGCGTGCCGGAACGGGTAGTCCGCCGGGCGGTGCTCCGCGTCCCCGGGCGCGATCTCCGTCTGGAGCGCCACGAACAGCGGCGGCTCCGGGTCCTCCAGATGCGCCAGCAGATCGGCGTGCCAGGGCTCGCGGGTCATGATCCCGACCACCCGCTGGCGGCGGATGTACTCCCGCCGGGTCTCGGCCGGCATATTCGCGTTCACCAGCGAAGCGATCGCCCCGATGCTGGTCAGCGCCATCAGATTGAGCGCGAAGTCCGTGATGGAGGTGGAGACGACGGCGACCGCGTCCTTGGCCCGCACCCCGGCCCGGGTGTAGTAGCCCGCGTACTCCGCGACCACCTCGTGCAGCCCGCCGAGGGTGAGCACCTCGGGGTTGCCGCCGTCCGGGGCCCGCCAGGTGCCGTCGAGCCAGAGCACCTCCTCGTCGGCGGAGCGGCCGTACAGCGGGAGCCGGTGGATCACGTTCCCCGCGCCGAGCGCCGCGTCGGCGAGAACCTTCCGCCGGAGGTCTTCACTGATCATCATCTGCGGTCTCCGAATCCTCGTCCTCTGATGGGTCGGGTACTTCTCGCAACTCGTGTGCCGTGGCGGCCTCGGGCGCCTCGTGTGCGCGGCGGGCCCCGCCCCGGGGTACGGGCCCGGCCGGGCCCGGCTCCGGACCGGAACTCGGACCCGAAACCGGACCCGAACTCGGACCCGGCACCGGGCTCGACACCGGCACCGGGGCCGCGTCCGGTACCGGCGCCACCCGCGGCACCGGACGGCCCGCCGCCCGGTCCACCAGGGGCCCGGCGGCGCCGAGATACCCGGCGGGGTCCAGCAGTTCACCGGGGTCCGCGGAGACCTCGTCCGCGCAGCCCGCCTCCCGGAGCGCCCGGCGCAGGGCCGCCACCAGCGGGGTGCCGTCCGCCGTACCGCGCACCGCGCTGGTCACCACCCCCTTGGCCCGGGTCCGGCCGAGGTCCGCGGCGAGCGCCACGGACAGCCGCTCGGCGACCAGGCTGCCGCCGGTCAGCGCGGTGTTGGCCCGTACCCGGTCCACCGCGACGGCCAGCCCCTCGGCGAGTTCGGCCGCGGTGTGCGCCGCGCCGCCGGTGAGCCGCAGACAGTGCCGCAGCGGTTCCCACTCCGCATGCCAGGCGCCCGCGGACCGCTCGTCCTCGGCAACCACCGACTGCTGGAGCACCAGCGCATACACCGGCACCTGCCGGGCGGCCGCGGCCACCAGGGTGCTCAGCACCGGATTGCGCTTCTGCGGCATCGCGGACGACTGGCCGCGCCCGGCGGCCGCGGGCTCCACGACCTCGCCGACCTCCGTCCGCGACAGCACCAGCACATCGGCCGCAAACTTGCCGAGCGCGGCGGCGGCCAGGGTGAGCACCGCGCCGAGTTCGGCGACGGGCGTACGGACCGCGTGCCACGGCACCTCGGGAGCGGCCAGCCCCAGCCGCCCGGCGACCAGCCGCACCAGCTCCAGCTCCGGATGGTCCCCGGGCACCCCGGCGGCACGCAGATGGTCGTGGTAGGCGGCCAGGGTGCCCGCGGCGCCGCCCATCGACACCGGCAGACCCCGCGCCAGCAGGGCGCCGACCCGGTCCTGGGCGTCGGCGGCCAGGGTCAGCCAGGAGGCCGCCCGCAGCCCGACGGTGGTGGGCACCGCATGCTGGGTGAGGGTCCGGGCGGCGGCCGGGGTGTCCCGGTGGGCCACGGCGAGCGCGGCCAGTGCCGTACGGATCCGCCCCAGGTCGGCGTGGAGCAGCCGCAGCGCCCGCCCGGCGACCAGCATGGCCGCCGAGTCCAGGACGTCCTGGCTGGTGGAGCCCGCGTGGACGTGCCGGGCGGCCTCCGGGTCGGCGGCGGCGACCAGTTCGGTCAGCCGGGCGGCGAAGAACACCACGGGGTTGGCCGCCTCCCGCCCCCGCCGGGCCAGCCCGACCGGGTCGAGCCCCCCGCCCGCCCCGGCCGCCCGCACCGCGTCCCCCACCCCCGGGGGCACCGCCCCCAGGGCGGCCTGCGCGTCGGCGAGCGCCGCCTCGAACTCCACCATGGCCGCAAGCCACGCCTCGTCCGCCACCACCTCCGCCACGGGCGTCCCGGCCCACCCGGGCCCGAGCAGCCCGGAGTCCACCGGACCCGCCGCCGGAGCGGACCCCGCGACCGCCGTGCCGGTCATCACAACACCCCCACGGCCGGCGGGGGCGGCGGGCCCGCCGGGCCCCGGACCACCACCGCCGTCATCACCCGCGCCGGCCGGCCCGCCGAACGCCGCCCGCGCCCGGCCGGGGAGACCGCCAGACCGTCCGTACGGCCCCGCCACACCGCCCCGCCGGTGCCCCGGATCCCGCCGAGGGCGCACCGCGGCGAACCCGCGGGCCGGACCAGCCGCACGTCCCGGCCGCCGCGCGCCAGCCCCCGGCCCGTGGCCTTGACCGCCGCCTCCAGCAGCGTCCAGGCGGAGAAGAACGTCTCCGGGTCGTCCAGCCCGCCGAGCGCCGCCGCCTCCGGACAGACCGTGCCCAGCACCCGGGCGCCGGAGCCGACGGGCCGTACCAGCTCCACGTCCACGCCCACCGGCCCGCCGCGCCGCACCGCGACCAGCAGCATCCCCGCCGACCTGGACCAGCTCACGTACCAGCCCGGATGCTCCGGCAGCACCGGCCGCCGCCCCGGCTCCGCCAGCAGCGGCACCCCGGCCGCCGTACCGCCCAGCACCCCGGCCAGCGTGCGGCGGACCGCCGCCCTGGCCCGGACGTACACCGCCGCCGCGGCCGGATCCCGGAACCGGTCGGCCCGCCGCAGCTCCGGCTCCGACAGCACCGCCCGCGCCGCCGTGTCCTGCCCCGCCGCGCCCGGCGCGTGCAGGTCGATCAGCCGGCACTGCGCCGTGTCCCCGGGCGCCCGGGTCCCGGCGCTCATGAGCCGGCCGTCCCGCTCAGCGCCCGCGCCGTGAACACCCGGGGCGTCTCCGACGGCCGGGAGCCCAGCAGATGCAGATCCCCGAAGGCCGGCCGCATCGCCACCATCGCGACCGTCCGCTCCCGCCGGATGTTCCCGTTGTCCGGTACGAACACCGGCGGGGCGGACAGCAGCGCCAGATGGTCCCCGGGCAGCGCCGCCTCCGGCAGCGCGCGCAGCCGCAGGGTGCAGGCGTCCAGCCGCCGCAGCGACGAGTTGCGGGCGAAGACGTTCAGCTTGTCGTACGGGATGAACTCCCGGTGCAGGAAGTGGTTCGTGTGCACGGTCCGCATCGCCCGCACCGTGTGCATCCGCCCGTCGAGGAACTCCGTGTACGCCGCACCCCGCGGATCGCAGAGCGTCAGCGAACGCGAACTCGCCAGCCGCAGCCCCTCCAGCACCCCCAGCGCCTCGTCCACCGACCCCGCGCTGTCCAGGACATGACGGACCGCGAGATAGGGCGGTACACCGGGCCGCCACTCCCCGCCCAGCACCAGGTTGATCCCGACGGCCAGACCGTCGCTGTTCATCCCCAGATAGCCGAGGAGCCCGCCGAAACTGAGCGTCAGCACCCGGCGCGAGCCGCCGGTGCGGTCGATCGACAGCATCCGGCTCTGGTCGTCGAGATTGCCGCTGAGGTCGACGGTCTGCGCCAGCACGGTGTGCGGGCCGTTCGCGTCGACCCGGGCATAGGTGGTGCAGTCGCCGTTGGCCCGGCGCACATCGCGGTAACCGGTGATCTCCCGCCGCAGTTGCAGCAGCAGCGCCTGCTCGTGGCCGATCCCGGCCCCCGCCGCCAGCCCGCGGATCTCCTCGGCCAGCTCCGGCACCGCCTGCTCGATCTCCCGGCGGTACGCCGTGATCAGCGGCGCCAGACCGGCTGCCGTCACCGGGGTGTCGAGGAGATGGTTGATCCGGGCCAGCCCGTCGTCGAGGAAGGCCCGCAGCTCGGCGGCCCGCGCCTCGCCGTGCTGCCGCCCCAGCTCGAAGGGGTCGCCGGTCAGCCGCAGCAGCCCGGCCGGGGCCCCGGCGTCACGGCCGGTTCCCCCGGTGCCGCCCGGCCCGTCCGGCGGGGCGCCGCCGACTCTTCGCGTTCGGTAGGTGTCGTACGGTCCGTTCTGTCGCATGGTCCGGCATACCCTTCCCGTCAGGGGCACTTGCGGAGCAGGACGCCGTGCCGGGCCCCCGGCACGCTGGACGCCAGCAGATACAGCCCGTCGTCCGTCGCCTCTCCGGCGGCGAGCAGATCGGCGAGGTTGATCAGTGGATCGGCGGCGAAGCAGTGGCCGAGGCGCTCGATGTTCCCGGTGCGCATCCGGTCGGGGGCGAACCCGGCCTGCCGCTCCTTCATGGTGATCAGCGGCCGGACCAGATTGGCCGGCAGCAGTGCGGTGACCTTCTCCGGCGGGACGCCCGTCGCCCGCTCCAGCCGCTCGTTCACGGCGACCGCGAGCCGGGCGTCGATCTGGTCCCGCCGCCCCAGCACCGCCGGGTCCTGCGCGGCCGCGGTGGCGAGCACCGTGAGCCGCTCCCGTTCCGGCCCCTGCTCCGCGGCCCCCACCAGACAGCTCGCCGCGCCATCGCTGAACAGCGCGAACTTCTCCAGCCGTACGGACTCGTCGAGGATCCGGTCCGTGGTCACCACCAGCACCAGCCGGTGGCTCCCCGACCGCACCAGGGCCTCGGCCACCCGCAGCCCGGCGAGCAGGTTGTTGCAGCGGTTCAGCGTCACCCCGCAGGTGAAGCCGGTCCGGGTGAGACCCAGACCGCGGAGTACGGCCCCGACGAGACCCGCGTGGTCGTCGACGCCCTCCGGGAACGAGCTGCTGCACACGATCAGCCCGTCGACCGCCGCCGGATCCGCCCCGGCCGCCGCCAGGGTCGCGGTCCCGCTGGCGACCGCGAGTTCCGCGGTGTTCCGGGCGGTACGGAAGAAGCTGCCCCAGCCCCAGGTGCGGGGCGCCATGGGGATGCCGTACCGGGCCACCCGTGCCGCGAGGTCCGTCACGGCCGTATAGGGCTCCTCGGTCTCGCCCAGCACATAGCGGGGCGCGAGAAGGAAAACCGGGGAACTGCTCATCCGTCCTGGAACTCCGTTCGGGATCGCCGTGCACGGGGAGGAGGAAGCGCGGAACGGGCCCGGAACGTCTTCTCCGGATCCCGCCGGGCTCGCCCGATCCGAAGGTCTTCTCGCTAGCCGGGAGCCGGTTCGGCCTTCAGCCTGACCACCGCGCGGGCCTCGCTCAGCACCTTCGTACCGCCGCAGACGACCGTCAGGTCGATCCGGACCAGCCCGTCGCCGAGCCACCGCACCACCCGCCCGCCGACCTCGACCAGCGCGCCGCCGGGGGAGTCGGGGACCGGCACCGGGCGGCTGAAGCGGGTGCGGTACTCGACGACCGCGCCCGGATCGCCCGTCCAGTCGGTGACCGCGCGGGCGGCGATGGCCATCGTCAGCATGCCGTGGGCGATGACGTCGGGCAGTCCGGCCTCGTGCGCCACCCGCGGGTTCCAGTGGACCGGATTGAAGTCCTCCGAGGCCCCGGCGTAGCGCACCAGATCGGCCCGGGTCACCGTCACCGTCAGCGGCGGCAGCTCCGTTCCGTCCGCGGCGCCCGCCACCGGCACTGCGGCTCCTGCCACCGGCACGGCCACGCCCGCCACCGGCACCGCCCCGGGGCCGGCCCGCTCCGCCCGGCCGTCCGCCGGGGCCGCCGCCGCTTCCGGCACCGCCGCCTCCGTCTCCGTCTCCGCCGTCATGCCCGGTCACCTCCTTTTGCCACGGCGCTCAGCGCCACGAACGTCATATGGGTGGTGACGACATGACCGCCGTCGCCGTCCGCCAGGTCCGCGCGGAGCGTCAGCACATCCCGGCCGCGCAGCCGCTGCGCCCCGGTGATCTCCAGTACGGTCACCAGCCGGTCGCCCGCCCGGACCGGGCGGGTGTACTCGAAGCGCTGGTTGCCGTGGATCAGATAGGTGGGGTCGAAGCCGATGTCGTCGTACCGGAAGACCTCCTCCATCGCCCGGGCGACCACGGCGAACGGAAAGGTCGGCGGGGCGGGGAGATCCGGGTGGCCCAGCGCGCGGGCGGCTTCCGGATCCGTGTAGACGGGCGCCGGATCGCCCACCGCGCGCGCGAACCGGCGGATGGTCTCCGGCTCCACCGGATAGGGCGTGGCGGGCGGATACGTCCTGCCGACGCATCCGGTGTCGAGCGGCATGCCGTTCCTTCCGTCGGGACCGCCGGGCGGGTGGCCGGGGGCCGGGTGGCTGCGGAGCGGGAGTGCGGGGTGCGGGCGGTCAGTCGTCCCAGTGCTCGACGACCCGCCGCCGTACGTCGTCGGGATAGGCCTGCGCGAACGAGGCGTGCCGCAGCCGTCCCTCGCCCCAGGCCGGCAGCAGTCCGTCCACCAGAACGCTCGGCCCGCTCATCGCCGCCCGCTCCTCCTCCGAGAAGCAGGCCATGAACGGCAGCACCCGGCCGTCCCAGAACTGCCGCCGGTCGCGCGGATGGAGCCGGGTCGACAGCGCCCAGAGCAGATCGCGGTCGTCGGACGGGTCGATGTCGTCGTCCAGGACATAGGTGACGGGCAGCATGGCGCTGGGCCCGCCGCCGTTGTGCATCACCTCGCCGATCCGGCGGACGAACTCCGTGGTGTCGGCGCCCGGCAGCGCGGTCCGCCAGTCCTCGGGGACGGTCACCACCGCCCAGTGCATCGCCGCCGAGAACGGCACCCAGACCGTGGTCACCGGCAGGCCCGCGGCCCGCAGCGCGTGCAGCACCTTCGCCGCCCGCCCGGTGCCGGTCACGGTGTGGTACTCGTCCGGCGGCCGGCCCTCGGCGACCAGCGGCCAGATCGGCTGATCGCGGTGGGTGATCGCCTCGACCGAGAAGACCGGCTGCTGCGAAGTGTGCGCCGAGGCATATCCGGCGTACTCCCCGAACGGCCCCTCCAGGCTGTCCCGGCCCACCGAGAGATGCCCCTCGATCACCACCTCGGCATGGGCGGGCACCTCCAGATCGACCGTCTCGCAGCGCACCAGCTCCAGCGGTTCGCCGAGCAGCGCGCCGATGTACCCGGCCTCGTCGACCCCTTGGGGGAGCGGGATCCCGCCCACGAACGGGATCGCCGGGGCGCCGCCCTGCACCAGGGCGTACGGCATCGGCTCGCCCAGCTCGGCCCAGGCCTGCCAGACCAGCCCCAGATGCTGCGGCGGGACGACCAGGCCCGTCATCCGCTTGCCGTCCAGCTTCATGATCCGGGTGATGGACCAGTTGGTCCACGAACCGTCGGGGGTTCTGGCGATCACGACGCCCCAGGTGTTGAGGTAGTCGCCGCCGTCCTCCTCGTGGATCCGGGGGATCGCGAACCGGTCCAGCGTGGCGTCCGCGCCCAGCAGCACGTTCTCCTTGCACGGTGCCTGCTCCCGCGGCACGGTCCGCGGCGGTACCGGCGGCGCGTCGCGGGTCCGCACCAGATGGTCCACCAGCTCCGCCGCGCCCGTGTCGGCGGGCAGTCCCGCCGAGAGCGCGATCCGGGCCAGCGGCAGATCCGGCCGGGAGCCGACCCCGGCCGGGGCGCCGAACAGCCGCATCCCGATCCGGTCCTCGGCGACGGAGGTGAACAGCGGTGCGGGCGAGCGGAGTTCGTAACTGCGCCGGGTGACCGCCGCGGCTTCGAGGTCCGCGCTGACCGTCCGGTCGACGGTCCGCAGGTCGCCGAGTGCGTCGAGGGCGTCGAGATAGGCCCGCAGATCCACGAGGTGCTTCATCGGGGCGCCCCTCCCGGGCTGGTGGCGGCGAGGGGGCGGGTGAACGGCCCGCCCTCCTGAACCGTCGGACGGATACCGACGGTGGTTCCCGCGGTGGTTCCGGCGGTGGTTCCGGCGGTCGTTCCCGCCGTGCTTCCCGCCGTGCTTCCCGCGGTGGTTCCTGCCGTGCTTCCGGCGGTGGTTCCGGCGGCCGGGGCCGCGGCGGCGGGCATGCCCTGCCAGCGGCGGGCCCGGGGCGAGTCGATCCCGAACTGGTCCAGGACCCGGGTGACCAGATGGCCGACCATGTCGTCCACCGACGACGGGCGGTTGTAGAAGGTCAGTACGGGCGGCAGCACCACCACGCCCATCCGGGACAGCGTCAGCAGATGGTCCAGGTGGATCTCGCTCAGCGGGGTCTCCCGGGGGACGAGGACCAGCCTGCGCCGCTCCTTGAGGGTGACATCGGCGGCCCGGGTGATCAGACCGTCCGCGTAACCGGTCCTGATGGACGCCAGCGTCTTCATGCTGCACGGCATCACGACCATCCCGTCCGTCCGGAACGAGCCGGACGAGATCGCCGCCCCCTGGTCCTCGGGGGAGTGGACGACATCGGCGAGCGCGGCCACCTCGCGGGCGGTCAGCTCGCTCTCCGTCTTCAGGGTCGCCCGGGCCCAGCGGCTCATCACCAGATGGGTCTCGACACCGTCGTGGTGCCGCAGCTCCTCCAGCAGCCGTACGCCGAGGACCACACCGGTGGCCCCGGTGAGTGCCACGACCAGGCGCCGGGGTTGTTCCGTCGGCATCGTGCGGCTCCTTTCGCGATCGGTGAAGCGGTGCTCGGTTATCGGCCACCGGTGGCCACCGGGGTTCGGCGAGTCCGTGAATCCGCCGCCGGGGCCCGGCCCCGGGGCCGGCGGCACCTGGCACTCCGTGCCCCCGCCTCGCCCGCCCGTCCTGCCCGGCCCGTCAGCCGTCAGCCGTCGGCCCGTCAGGGCCCCGCGACTTCGTCCCCCGGCGCGGCCCGGGTCAGACAGGCGCGGAAGCGGCAGCTCTCGGCGCCCTCCCGCATACAGGCCACGACCTTGTCGTCGGCCGTGACGCCGATGCCCTCGAACCAGCCCGCGCGCAGGTCGAGACAGGGGCAGTCGTAGCCCTCCAGGGAGCGGCTCGCGGACAGCATCTTCAGGGCGAAGTGCTCGCTGACCACGGTCTCCCAGGCGCCGTCGGCCTCGTCGAACTCGGTGGCGTCCAGCCGGACCATGGACCGGGTGAACATCAGCCGGGCCAGCTCCTGGAGGGTGGCGGCCACCTCCCGCGGCCCGCTGCCGGGCGGGGTGGGCCTGCGGCGGCTGTAGAGCACCGCGACCCGGCGCGCCACGAACCGCATGACCTCGGCGTTCAGCTCGTTCGCGGCCTCCTGGCCGAACCGGCTCTTCACCGCCTGGTACCAGCGCGCGTCGTGCAGCCACCACGACTGGCGCAGCAGGGATATCTCGTTGGAGAGCGGGAAGTCCACGGCGCGTTCCGTCGTCATACCGGCCCCGCCTCCTGCCCCGCCCCGGGGGTGCCGTGGCCCGCGCCCCGGACCAGCAGCGCGTCGGCCGTGTCCGGTTCGCCCTCGTCGACGCCGAGTTCGATCAGCACCACCAGGACGTCCCGCGCGCTGCCGTCCTCGATCAGCAGTCCGGCCAGCTCCAGCCCCTCGGCCAGGGAGTCCCCGGCCGGGCTGATGCAGATCACCGGGCCGCCGAGCCCCCAGCGGGACGACACCACACCGAGGACCGCGCTGGGCACCGACTGGTAGAAGAGCAGCGGCGATGCTTTGGTGCCCCGATCGACGGAGCCGGTGACCGCGGTCTCGGTGGCCATGTCGCCGAGCCGGGAGACCATCACCAGACCGGTGGCGAGGGCCGCTTCGGGGGGTGCGGGGGCGGTGCCGTGGAACGCGCCCAGGCACTCGTCGGCCACCCGGGCGAAGAGGGGGCCGAAGGGGGAGGCGGTGAAGCCGGGCAGATTGGGCGGGCCGCCGGGGTGCGCGGCCGGGTCCCAGCCGGCCCGGGCGAGCACGGTCAGCCCGGCGTGCGCGGCGGCTGCCGCCACCGCCCCGGCCGCCGGGGTCCCGGTGGTCCCGGTGGTTCCGCTGGTCCCGGTGGTTCCCGCGGCGCGGGCCGCACCGGCCGATTCCGCGGCGCGGGCCCCACCGGCCGATTCCGCGGCGCCGGCCGCCCCGGTCGCCCCGGTCGCGCCGGCCGCTCCTGCCGTGCCAGCCGTCCCGGTCGTCGTGTCGGTGGTCGTCATGCCGCGCTCACCACCAGCGCCGTGTTCGCCCCGCCGAAGGCGGAGTTGAGACTGACGGCATGGCGGACCTCCCGCTCTCTCGGCTCGTCCAGGACGAGGTCCAGCCGGCAGTCCGGGTCGGGTCCCAGATAGCCGGAGTTCACCGGCAGCAGCCCGCTCTCGATCGCCAGGACGGTGATCACGAACTCCACCATTCCGGCGGCCTGGAGGGCGTGCCCGGTCAGCGATTTCGTCGAGCTGACCGGGATCCGCTCCGCCAGGTCGCCGAAGGCCCGGTGCATTCCGGCGGTCTCGGCCGAGTCGTTGTACGGGGTCCCGGTGCCGTGCGCGTTGACATAGTCCAGGTCGCCGGGGCCCAGCCCGGCCCGGCGCAGCGCCAGTTCGATGGAGCGGGCCATGCCGAGGCCCTGCGGATGCGGCTGGCAGACATGGTGGGCGTCGCCCGCCATGCCCCAGCCGGAGAGCCGGGCCAGCGGGCGCATCCCGCTCCGGCTGCCGGCCGCCTCCAGCACCACCACCCCGGCACCGTCACCCAGCAGCAGGCCCTTGCGACCGGCGCTGAAGGGCCGCAGCCGTCCGTCGGCGGCGAGCGCCCGGCCCGCGTCGAAGGTGGTGAAGGACTCGGCGTCGACCAGATGCCCGGCCGCGACCACCACCCGGTCCCGGCGGCCCGTCGCGATCAGCATCCCGGCCTCGGCCACCGCGGCACCCGCCGCCACACAGGCGTTGATGTACGTCCGGCCGGGCGCCTCGAAGCCGCACTCCCGGGCCAGCCACCGCGCGGTGTCCCCGATGGGCCGCTCCCGCTGCTCGCCGCGCGGCAGCCGGGAGACGGCGGGGTCGGCGTGGCGGGCCGCGAGCAGCAGGGTCGCCGCGCGTTCGGCGGGGGAGAGCCCGGCCTGTTTGCAGGCCTCCTCGGCGAGGGTTTTCAGTTCGGTGTCGAGGTCGAGGTCCGCGGGGCCCTGGGCGGCGATGCCGACCCGGTAGCGGCCGGTGTCGAAGCGGGTCACGGGGGTGAACGCCGGGACGCCGGAGCGCAGGCCGTCGCGGAGCGCGTCGACGCCGTGCCCGTATCCCGTGGTCACCGCCATCCCGGTGAGGACGACGGGCCTCGGGGTGCCGTCCGCCGTTCCGGTGGTGCTGGTCATCCGTCGCCTCCCAGTGTCGGTACGGAACGGGGGGTTTCCCGGCCGGAGCCGGCGGCCCGTACTCCGCCCATCGGCCGGATCTCTGAATTCCGTTTTCCGCGCGTTCTTGCCGGAGTCCCGGCCGGGGTACCCGTTTCGGTTCCGATTCGACTTCCGATTCGGGTTCCGCTTCCTGAGTCGCTTCCTGAGCCGGTTCCGGTGTCGCGACCGGCTCCGGCAACGGCCGCGGCGGTGGTCCGGTTTCCGGCTGCGGCCGGATTCGCGCCGGAGATATCCGGCCGCGGCACGTCAGTGCCCCATTCCCATGCCGCCGTCCACCGGGACGATCGCCCCGGTGATGTACGCGGCGCCGGGCGAGGCCAGAAACTCCACGGCGGCGGCGACCTCGTCGGCCCGGGCCATCCGGCCCAGCGGGATCTGGGCGACGATCCGCTCGCGCTGGGCCGCGCTGAGAGCCTCGCTCATCGCGGTGTCGGTGAGCCCGGGCGCGACCACATTGGCGGTCACCCCGCGCGGCGCCAGCTCCCGGGCGAGTGACCGGGCCAGTCCGATCAGCCCGGCCTTGGACGCGGCGTAGTTCACCTGGCCGGCCACTCCGCTGAGCCCGGCCGTGGACGAGATGATCACCACCCGGCCCGACCTGGCCCGCACCATCTCCCGGGCGGCCCGTCTGACCACCCGGAACGTCCCGGTCAGATTGGTGTCGAGCACCGAACCGAAGTCCTCGTCGCTCATCCGGATCAGCAGCCCGTCCCGGGTGATCCCGGCATTGGCCACCAGGACCTCGACCGGTCCGTGCGCCGCCTCCGCCTTGCCGAACGCCTCCTCGACGGAGGCCGGGTCCAGCACATCGCAGCCCACCCCGAGCAGCCCGTCCCCGGGCGACCGGCCGGACCGGCAGGCCACCGCCACCCGGTCGCCCGCGGCGGCGAACCTGCGCGCCACGGCCAGGCCGATTCCCCGGTTTCCGCCGGTGACAAGGACAGAACGGCTCATCAGCAAACTCCAGCCCGGTCGGTGGTCATGGAAAACATCGGTGTACCGCCCATTCAGGTCCGGGTTCCACCGGAAGGCGACAATGGTTTAGTCCACCAATGACGGAACCGGAGTTCGCCGGACGGGCACATAAAGTTTTGGCGCAGCGTTTCCGGATTCGCCATATGGCACGGTGTGCCTCGGCTGTGCCTCGCCTTTCGAGTGCTGTACGGAGCACACCGGAAGCACACTCTTTTCCGCCACCGGCGGCCGGGCGTTCCAGGACAGCGGAAGGCCGCCCGGCACCGTCCCCTGTGCCGGGCGGCCGAGGGCCGGGCCCGATGCGTGCGGTCGTGCGGTCAGCGCCGTTCGTTGCGGGCGGCCCGCAGTGCCCCGCGGATCCGCTCGGCCGCGGCGGCCTGCACCCCGCCCAGCAGCGCGGATGCCTTCGCCTCCGACTCCGCGCCGCCCGTGATGTCGCCGAGGGCCAGCTGGGCCTCGGCGGCGCGCAGCAGATACATCGCCCGGACCACCGGCGGCAGGTTCAGCCCCGGTCCCTGGCGGGTGAAGAGCGGATCGAAATGTCGCAGGGCCCGCTCCGGCTGCCGCATGTCCAGCAGCGACACCGCGTCGATACAGCTCAGCCAGGACTCGGAGCGCACCGGCAGGATCGGCAGCCCGGACGGTGTGGTGGCACTCAGCGCCCGCCGCCCCGCCGCCAGCGCCCGGACCCGGCCCATCTCGTCCCCGCGCTGGGCGTGGATCCGGGCGGTCTGGGCGTACAGCAGCGCCTGAAGGGCGGGGTCGGTGGTCCCGTTCGTATGACGGCCGAGCAGTTCCCGTACCGCCGAGAGCAGTTCGGCGGCCTCCTCGTGCATCTCCAGGTCGAGGTACTGGCCGACGTGCATGGTGAGCACGGCCGCCGCCACCTCGGGGTCGGCGGCGGCGGTGGCGCACCGCAGCGCCGCGACGTAGTACCGCTGGGCATTGACGTGCTCGCCCTGCACCCGGGCGATGAAACCGCAGACCGACAGGCCCTCGGCCGCCAGGACCAGGACCTCCCGGCCGGTGTGCAGCGCCTCCGGCGCGGCGAGGAAGTGGTCGGCGAGATGCCGCAGCTCCAGTTCGGTCGCGGGCGCCAGCCAGCTCGCCGAGAACCGGGCCGCGAACTGGTGCAGCGTACGCAGCCGGGTACAGGCCTCCAGCAGGGAGCCGGGTTCCGCGCTCTCCGCCTCGGCGGGCGGTACCCGTCCCACGACCCCGCGCAGCGGGACCGTCGGGGCCAGGGACACCTCTTCGGAGACCGCGTCCAGCCAGTTCTTCACCAGCGAGCGGGCCGCCCAGCCGGTGGCCAGCAGATAGTCCTGCTGGAGCTGTTTGCGGCCGGCGACCGCGTCGAGTATGGCCTCCGGGACCGCGGCGCGGGTCCACGGTAACTCCAGCTGCCGGGTGTCTCCGTTGGCCAGGTGCAGCCAGTCGGGCCAGTCGAGTCTGAGGACCTCCTCCTGGGGGACGGCGTGGATATGCGCTATCGCCAGCTGGGCGGTGCGTTCCGGCACCGCGCGCCCGGCCTCCCAGCGGGAGACCTTCTCACGGCGCGCGGCCATCTGGCCGAACCCCAGCTCGGCATGGGTGGTGGCGATGAGCTGTGCGTACTCGCCGTGGGTGTAACCGGCCCTGGTCCGCAGCACGGCCAGGGGATGGCGGTTGCGGACGGCGGAGCCGGGCGTGACGGGTGACGGGGTAGGGGCGTTCCAGGTATCGCTGCGCATGAACGTGGTGCCTCTCGGTCGAATGCTTCCTGTGCTGGACCGGGTGGTTGGTCGGGCCGAGACAGAGCCCTCCGGCACCCTCGGGTCGGGGGGCGGAGGCCGTGCTCCGGAGCGGTGGACGACGAGCCCGCGGGGGGAAGACGCCGTACGCGGCGACCGCGGCCGGACGGACGGGAGCCGGCGGCCCCCGCGCCGGGACTGCCTCGCCACTCCTCCCTTGTCCGCCGGGTGCGACCGTGCGACGGCAGCGGAAACCCTGGGTACTTCAGCGGGTCTGACACCTGGACCCGTGGAGCACCGGACCACCTGCGGGGGAACGGCGGACCGCGGCACGGCCCGCCCGTGAAGGGGACGCGCCCGCCCGCGCGCCGCCCCGGCGCACACGGCCCCCCACGCCCCGCCGCGCCCCCGGACGGCAACGGTCCGTCAGGGGCGTACGGTGGGGGAGCGCCATGCGGCAGAGCGGGCACAGCCATCCCCTTCATGACACACGAAACATATTGGGTCCTTGGGAAAAGTCCAGCGGTCCGGCATCTGTACCGCCTCCCTTACCCACTGGTAGCGTCCGCAAGCGGCTGGTAGCGTCCGAGCCCGCCGGACCCGGTTCTTCCGATGCGTCTCAGCCGACATCGCAGCGTCGCCGAGAAGGAGGAAGAACCGTGCGCCAGTTCACCGTTCCGGCCCTGTACGACGTGCCGTCGGACGGCAATCTGACGGCCATCGCCATTCGGAACGCCACCGAGTACCCGGACCGTGCCGTGCTCGCCCGCAAGGAGCAGGGCCACTGGCGCGACGTGACGTCCACCGTGTTCCTGGCCGAGGCCCGCTCGGTGGCCAAGGGGCTGATCGCGGCCGGGGTGCAGCCCGGCGACCGGGTCGCCCTGATGTCCCGTACCCGCTACGAGTGGACCCTGTTCGACTTCGCGATCTGGTTCGCCGGAGCCGTCTCGGTCCCCGTCTACGAGACCTCGTCGGCCGAACAGGTGGAGTGGGTGACCGGGGACTCCGGCGCCGTCGCCGCCATTGTGGAGACCGCCACCCACCAGGCCGTCGTCGAGGGCGTACGGGAACGGCTCCCGCTGCTGAAGAACGTCTGGCAGATCGAGGCCGGCGCGGTCGACGAGCTGGTCGCGGCCGGCTCCGGCGTCACCGACGAGCTGGTCGACGAGCGGGCCGCCTCGGCGAACGCGGACTCCCTCGCCACCATCGTCTACACCTCGGGCACCACCGGCCGCCCCAAGGGCTGCGAGCTGACCCACCGCAACTTCCTCGCCGAGTGCGGCAACATCATCAACCGCAACAAGGAGATGTTCTCCGCCGACGCCTCGGTACTCCTCTTCCTCCCGCTCGCCCATGTCCTGGGCCGGGTCGTCGAGGTCGGCGCCCTGATGGGCCCGGTCAAACTGGGGCATGTCAGCGACCTCAAGGACGTCCCCACCGAGCTGGCCGCCTTCCGGCCCAGCTATCTCCTCGGCGTACCGAGGGTCTTCGAGAAGGTCTACAACTCGGCCCGGGCCCAGGCCAGGGCGAGCGGCAAGGGCAAGATCTTCGACAAGGCCGTCGACACCGCCATCGCCTACAGCCGCGCCCAGGACGACCCGGCCGGCCCGGGCCTCGGGCTGAGGCTGCGCTACGCGCTCTTCAACAAGCTGGTCTACGGAAAGCTCCGCGCCGCCCTCGGCGGCCGCGCCCGCTACGCCATCTCCGGCGGCGCCGCCCTCGGCGAGCGGCTCGGCCACTTCTACCGCGGCCTCGGCATCCTGGTCCTGGAGGGCTACGGCCTCGCCGAGTCCTGCGCGGCCACCACCCTGAACCCGCTGGACCGGCAGAAGATCGGCACGGTCGGCCTGCCCATCTGCGGCACCGGCGTGAAGATCGAGGAGGACGGCGAGATCCTCCTCCAGGGCGAGCACATCTTCACCGGCTACTGGAACAACCCCGAGGCCACCGCCGCGGTCATGTCCGACGGCTGGTTCCGCACCGGCGACATCGGCACCCTCGACTCCGACGGCTATCTCCGGATCACCGGCCGGAAGAAGGAGATCATCGTCACCGCGGGCGGCAAGAACGTGGCCCCCGCCGTGATCGAGGACCGGATCCGGGCCCATGCGCTGGTCGCCGAGTGCATGGTGGTCGGCGAGGGCAAGCCGTTCGTCGGCGTGCTGATCACCATCGACGAGGAGTTCCTGCCCCGCTGGGCCGCCCAGAACGGCAAGCCGGAAGGGGTCACCGCGGCCCAGCTCCGCGACGACCCGCAACTGCTCGCCGAGGTCCAGCAGGCCATCGACGACGGGAACGCCGCGGTCTCCAAGGCCGAGTCCGTCCGCAAGTTCCGGGTCCTCGAATCGCAGTTCACCGAGGCGTCGGGCCATCTCACCCCGTCGCTGAAGCTGAAGCGGGCGGTCGTGATGCGGGACTACGCCAAGGAGATCGACGCCATCTACGGCGACTGACCGGTCCCGGCACGCAACGAGGCGCCCCGGCGGATCTCAGGATCCGCCGGGGCGCCGTCGTACGTACGGTCACACCACGGGCGTCAGTGCACGCCGCCCATGAGCGCCTTGACCTTCCGGCGGTACATGAACACACCCGCACCGGCCAGCAGGGCCAGGGCGCCCTGGCTGGCGAACCATGCCTCGGTACCCGTCGGCGCGCCGATCAGCTGGAGCAGCGCGATGACCGAGCTGCCCGCGGTGACCGCGAGGAACCAGACACCCATCATCTGCGAGGAGTACTTCTCCGGCGCCAGCTTCGTGGTCAGCGACAGGCCGACCGGGGAGAGGCACAGCTCACCGACGGTCTGCATGAAGTACACCGAGACCAGCCACATCGGGGAGACCTTGGTCTCGCCCGAGGCCACGCCCTGGGCCAGCATCATCACGAAGAACGAACCACCGATGAGCAGCAGCGCCGTGGCGAACTTCGACGCGGTGCTGGGCTCCTTGCCCCGGCGGCTCAGCCACACCCACAGCATGGCGAAGAGCGGGGCCATCGCCATCACGAACAGCGGGTTCAGCGACTGGAACCAGCTCTCGGGGAAGTTGAAGCCGAGGAGCGAGGTCTCCGTGTCGTTCTTGGCGAACAGGGTGAGGACCGAACCGCCCTGGTCGTAGATCGCCCAGAAGACCGCGGCGGCCACGAAGAACCAGATGTAGCCGGTCATCCGGCCCTGCTCGACCTCGGTCAGGTCCTTGTCCCGGCGGATCCGGAACAGGTACCAGGCCGGCAGCACCAGACCGAGGACGGTCAGCGGCCACAGCACCCAGTCGATGTGGAAGTTGCCCGACAGGCCCACCACGGCGTACGCGGCGGCGGCCACGCCCAGCCAGATCAGGGCCTTCCGGACCAGCGCCGAGCGGTCGGCGGCGGGCAGCGGGTTCGGGACCCGGGTGGACTCCTCGTTGAGGTGGCGGTAGCCCAGGAAGAAGAAGAGCAGACCGATCGCCATACCGACACCGGCCAGCGCGAAGCCGAGGTGCCAGTTCACCTTCTGGCCCACCGCGCCGATGGTCAGCGGGGCGACGAAGGCACCCAGGTTGATGCCCATGTAGAAGATCGTGAAGCCACTGTCACGGCGCGAGTCGTTCTTGTCCGGGTACAGATGGCCGACCATCGTCGAGATATTGGCCTTGAGCACACCGGAGCCGGCCGCGATGAACGCGAGACCGAGGAAGAACGAGAACTGCGCGGGCACGGCCAGCAGGAAGTGACCGGCCATGATCACGACACCGGCGATCGCCACCGCCTTGCGGGCGCCCCAGACCCGGTCGCCCAGCCAGCCGCCCGGCAGGGCGAGCAGGTACACCATGGCGTTGTACACGGAGTAGATCGCGACCGCGGTCGCGTCCTTCATGCCGAGCCCGCCGTCGGCCACCTCGGTGGCCAGGTAGAGCACGAGCAGCGCCCGCATGCCGTAGAAGCTGTAGCGCTCCCACATCTCGGTCATGAAGAGATTGGCCAGGCCACGAGGGTGGCCGAGGAAGGTCTTCTCGGTCTCGGCAGAGCCGCCCGGAGCCTTCGTCAGGCTTGACGCCATGGTCGTTCCTTGCGTTCGGGACGCGCCGCGGGGTTCGCGGGGAATGCGCCCGGTGGGGGGTGACCGGCACCGGTGGGAGAACGCCCCACCCCTACGCCTGGGGGGCTCGCTCCGGCGTGGGGGCCGGAGTGGGGGACGTGTCCGCACCGGGATCCACACCCCGGTCGCGTCCTTGCGCTCGGGGCCCGGTCCACAGGTCATTCACTGTCTTCGGACCGGTGTCACCGGTCCTCACACACGGAGAAGACCTCTGGACTGCTGCTCGGCAGGCCAAAGGTCTCCGCATAGTGCTACAGGCGTACTCGACACCATACGACACGACACCTCGTAATAAGGAAGGATTTGAGAGATGGATCACAGGAGGAATCGGAACGTGATCGCAGAATCGAAGGTTGATTCCCGCTTCGCACCTATGACCCGCAGGCACTGTGGATCACGCCCCGCTGCGTCCCCCTTGCGGACTACCATCGCCCCATGACGCGTGTACTGCTCGCAGAGGACGACGCATCCATCTCGGAGCCCCTGGCGCGCGCGCTGCGCCGCGAGGGATACGAGGTCGAGGTGCGCGAGGACGGCCCGGCCGCGCTCGACGCGGGGCTCGCGGGCGGTGTGGACCTGGTCGTCCTCGACCTGGGCCTGCCCGGTATGGACGGTCTGGAGGTCGCCCGCCGGCTGCGGGCCGAGGGCCACACCGTGCCCATTCTGGTGCTGACCGCGCGCGCCGACGAGGTGGACACCGTCGTCGGCCTGGACGCGGGCGCCGACGACTACGTCACCAAGCCCTTCCGCCTCGCCGAGCTGCTCGCCCGGGTCCGGGCCCTGCTCCGCCGCGGCGCCACCGAGCCGGCCCCCGCGCCCGCGACCCACGGCGTCCGGATCGACGTCGAGTCGCACCGCGCCTGGATGGGCGAGGAGGAGCTCCAGCTCACCGCCAAGGAGTTCGACCTCCTCCGGGTCCTGGTCCGCGACGCGGGCCGCGTCGTCACCCGCGACCAGCTGATGCGCGAGGTCTGGGACACCACATGGTGGTCCTCCACCAAGACCCTCGACATGCATATCTCCTGGCTCCGCAAGAAGCTCGGCGACGACGCGGCGAACCCCCGCTATATCGCCACGGTCCGCGGCGTCGGCTTCCGCTTCGAAAAAAACTGACCCGCCTCCCGGGGGTCGCGCCCCCGAGCCCCTGTCGCGAGGGGGACACCCCGCCCGGTCCGGGCCCGGTGCCGGGGGTTGCTCGGGCAGTTCCGCCCCCGGAGCCCCATAGGGGCGTCTTGTATGACGGGGCTGTGTGGGGGCGGCGAGCGCCCGGCAGGGAGCTGTTGTGTCCCGGCGATCCGCCGCCGTCGGCCGGTCGCGCAGTTCCCCGCGCCCCTGATTGAGCCCCCTGCGCCTGGCGGCGCGGGGACCCCGCTGTCACTCGGGGCGGGGAGCCCCGTCAGGGGCGCGGGGAACTGCGCGAGCAACCCCTGACGGCGGTCGGGCGGCACGGATACCGTCCGTGGCCGGGCGCTCGCCGCCCCGGTGTGCTTGCTCGGGGCGGGGAGCCCCGTCAGGGGCGCGGGGAACTGCGCGAGCAACTCCCGACGGCGGTCAGGCGGCAGACATCCGGTCCCTGCCGGGCGCTCGCCGCCCCCATGAGGCACCCCGCAGGGGCAAAGGCCCCGGCCCACGCAAGCCGCCCGCAGGGCCCGGCGTGGCCCGGCCGCAAGGGCCATGGCCTCGCGAGCCGCCCGGAGGGATAGGGTCACGGGCCTGGACCCGCGAGAACACCGCACCCGCCCGGAGGGCATATGCGTCGGCGACTGATCAATTCGACCCTGGCCGTCGTCCTCGTCGTCATCGCCGTCTTCGGCATCTCCCTCGTCCTCGTCGAGACCCGCACCATCACCTCCACCGCCGAACAGTCCGTCGAGGCCGAAGCCGTCCAGCTCGCCAGCTTCCTGGACACCCGGATCGTCGAGAAGCAGGAGATCACCCCCGAGATCGTCGAGGAGCAGAGCCGTATCGAGCGGTACGCGGTGATCGACCTGACCGACGCGGAACCCTTCGCGGTGGGCAAGAAGCCGTCCGGCCGGGTGATCCGCGCCGAGGTGCAGGGCGAGCACGGCCAGATCGTCACGGTCGAGGAGCCCTTCTCCACGGTCTACGAGGAGGTCGCCCGCACCATGCTGATCATCGGCGGGGTCGCGCTGCTCGCGGTGGTCGCCGCCGTGGTGCTCGCCGTACGCCAGGCCGACCGGCTCGCCTCCCCGCTGACGGATCTCGCGGAGACCGCCGAACGGCTCGGCTCGGGCGACCCCCGCCCCCGCCACCGCCGCTACGGCGTGCCCGAGCTGGACCGGGTCGCCGATGTGCTGGACTCCAGCGCCGAACGGATCGCGCGGATGCTGACCGCGGAGCGCCGGCTGGCCGCGGACGCCTCCCATCAGCTCCGTACCCCGCTGACCGCGCTGTCAATGCGGCTGGAGGAGATCTCCGCGACCGACGACCCGGAGACCGTGAAGGAGGAGGCGAGCATCGCGCTGACGCAGGTCGAGCGGCTGACGGATGTGGTGGAGCGGCTGCTGACGAACGCCCGCGACCCGCGGGAGGGCTCCGCGCTCGCCTTCGACCTCGACGAGGTCGTGAAGCAGCAGATCGAGGAGTGGCGCCCCGCCTACCGCAGCGCGGGCCGCGCGGTGGTCCGGTCCGGCCGGCAGGGGATGCGGGCGGTCGGCACCCCGGGCGCGGTCGCCCAGGTACTGGCGGCGCTGATCGAGAACTCGCTGATGCACGGTGGCGGCACGGTCGCGATCCGTACCCGGGTGGTCGGCAACCAGGCCGTGATCGAAGTGACCGACGAGGGCCCGGGGGTGCCCGCGGACCTGGGCGCGCGGATCTTCGAGCGGACGATCAGCGGCCGCAACTCGACGGGTATCGGCCTGGCCGTGGCACGGGACCTGGCGGAGGCGGACGGTGGCCGGCTGGAGCTGCTCCAGCAGCATCCCGCGGTCTTCGCGCTCTTCCTGAGCCGGGTCGCCCGCAAGCAGGAGGACGAACCGCCCACGGTCCGCTGACCACCCGGCGCCCCCGGTCTTGAGCGCCTCCCGGCGCGGCCCCGCGGCCCCGCGGCTCGCGGAGGCTTCCTGCTTCTCCGGCCCGCGGCAGCGGGTCAGCGCCGGGCCGGGGCGCCTGACCGCAGGCCCGGAGGCGTCGGCAGCACGGTCTCGACATCCTCGGCGGCACCTGCGGCACCTGCGGCACCCGCGGCACCCGCGGCACCCGCGGCACCCGCCCCCTCCGGACCGGCCGCCGAAGGCCCGCTCTCCGGCCCGCTGTCCGGCCCGTCCTCCGGCTGGTGCCGGAAGACCCACGTCCGGTACGACCAGAAGCGGAACATCGTCGCGACCCCGATGCCGAAGAACTTGAAGAAGTTGCTCTGGAGCGGGCTGTCCCAGTCGAAGCCGTACGTCGCGGTGTAGAGGATCCCGTTCTCGATCACCAGACCGATCACACTGAAGAGCAGGAAGAGCGAGAGCTCCCGGGTGCGCCCGGTCTTGTCGCGGTCCCGGTACGTGAAGTAGCGGAAGCCCACGTAGTTGAAGGCGATGGCGACCACCGTGGCGATGATCGACGCCCGGACCACCGGGATCTCGGTGGTCTGCCGGACGAGATTGAAGACCGCGAGGTTGACCAGGACCCCGGCGCCCCCGACCGCCCCGAACTTGGCGACCTCGCGCGCCAGTTGGTGCAGCTGTCCACGCAACGCTCCGCCGCGTTCACCCATAGTGAGAGCTCAGTCCCGTCTCGTTGACAGCGTCATTTCAATCATGCTAACCAGCGGTCGTTCCGCCCGCCCGGGGACATCGCCGACGACCGGCCCGACCCATGGGCAAGAAGATACAGAAGAGGTCGCTGAGTGGTGGAAAGATGCCGCATAACGATCGTGAGTGATCAAAGCGGACGTCACCCTCTGTACGCCCCGTCGCACCGCCTCCGGCCACCGATACCCTGTGAGGGTGACGTTCCCGGTAGTCGGCATGGTCGGCGGCGGTCAGCTCGCCCGTATGACCCACGAGGCGGGCATCCCCCTCGGTATCCGTTTCAAGCTGCTCAGTGACACTCCGCAGGATTCCGCGGCCCAGGTGGTGAGCGATGTCGTCATCGGCGACTATCGCGACCTCGCCACCCTCCGCGCGTTCGCCCGCGGCTGCGATGTGATCACCTTCGATCACGAGCATGTCCCGATCGAGCATCTGCGCGCCCTGGAGGCGGACGGCATTCCCGTCCGCCCCGGACCCGACGCGCTCGTCCACGCCCAGGACAAGGGCGTGATGCGCGCCCGGCTGAACGAACTGGGCGTGCCCTGTCCCCGTAACCGCATCGTCGCGGACCCCGCCGACGTGACCGCCTTCGCGGCCGAGGGCGACGGCTACCCCGTCATCCTCAAGACCGTCCGCGGCGGCTACGACGGCAAGGGTGTCTGGGTGGTCCGTACGGAGGCGGAGGCGGCCGCGCCGTTCGCCGCCGGGGTCCCCGTACTCGCGGAGGAGAAGGTCGACTTCGTCCGGGAGCTGGCGGCCAATGTGGTGCGCTCCCCGCACGGCCAGGCCGTCGCCTACCCCGTCGTGGAGTCCACCCAGGTGGACGGCGTCTGCGACACGGTCGTCGCCCCCGCTCCCGGTCTCGGCGAGACCCTCGCGGGGGAGGCCCAGCGGCTCGCCCTGCGGATCGCGGCCGAACTGGGCGTCGTGGGCCATCTCGCGGTCGAGCTGTTCGAGACCGCCGACGGCCGGGTCCTCGTCAACGAGCTGGCCATGCGGCCCCACAACTCCGGCCACTGGACCCAGGACGGCGCGGTCACCTCCCAGTTCGCCAACCATGTCCGGGCCGTGCTCGACCTGCCGCTGGGCGACCCCCGCCCCCGCGCGCGGTGGACCGTGATGTGCAATGTGCTGGGCGGCGACTACCCGGACATGTACCAGGCGTATCTGCACTGCATGGCCCGGGATCCGCAGCTCAAGATCCATATGTACGGCAAGGACGTCAAACCCGGCCGGAAGGTGGGGCACGTCAACACCTACGGTGACGACCTCGCGGACGTCCGCGAGCGCGCCCGCCACGCGGCCGACTACCTCAGAGGAACGATCACCGAATGAGCAGCACCACCCCGCTGGTTGGCATCGTCATGGGCTCCGACTCCGACTGGCCCGTGATGGAGTCCGCGGCCCAGGCCCTGGCCGAGTTCGAGGTGCCGTTCGAGGTCGACGTGGTCTCCGCGCACCGGATGCCGCACGAGATGGTCGCGTACGGCGAGAACGCCGACACCCGCGGCCTCAAGGTGATCATCGCGGGGGCCGGCGGCGCCGCCCATCTGCCCGGCATGCTCGCCTCCGTCACCCCGCTGCCGGTCATCGGCGTCCCGGTGCCGCTGAAGTACCTCGACGGGATGGACTCCCTGCTCTCCATCGTCCAGATGCCCGCCGGCGTCCCGGTCGCGACCGTCTCGGTGGCCGGCGCCCGCAACGCCGGACTGCTCGCCGCCCGGATCCTCGGCATCCAGGACCCGGAGCTGCTCGGCCGGATGCGCGACTTCCAGACCGAGCTGAACCACCAGGCCACCGAGAAGGGCAAGCGGCTGCGCGCAAAGGTCGAGGGCAGCGGCTCCTTCGGCTTCGGCAAGTAGTCCCGCGGGGAAGTGACCGGCCATGGAACCTGATTCCCCCACCGCCGCACTGCCGGACCGGGCGCGGGCCCTCCTCGCCGCCCATCCCGTCGTCGACGGCCACAACGACCTGCCCTGGGCGCTGCGCGAGCAGGTCCGCTACGACCTCGACCGGCTCGGCATCGACACCGACCGCACCGGTCTGCTGCACACCGACATCCCCCGGCTGCGGGCCGGCGGGGTCGGCGCCCAGTTCTGGTCCGTCTATGTCCCCTCGTCGCTGACCGGCGACGACGCGGTCAGCGCCACCCTGGAGCAGATCGACTCGGTACGGCAGCTGCTGGACTGCTACCCCGCGGACCTGGCGCCCGCGGGCACCGCGGACGAGATCGAGAAGGCCCGGGCCGAGGGCCGGATCGCCTCCCTCATGGGAGCCGAGGGCGGCCACTCCGTCAACAACTCCCTCGCCACCCTGCGCGCGTTCCACACCCTCGGCGTGCGCTATATGACCCTCACCCACAACGACAACAACGACTGGGCGGACTCGGCGACCGACGAACCCGTCCACGGCGGGCTCACCGCCTTCGGGCGCGAGGTCGTCCGGGAGATGAACCGCTGCGGGATGCTGGTCGACCTCTCCCATGTCGCCCCGGCGACCATGCGGGCGGCGCTGGACGTCTCCACCGCGCCCGTGGTGTTCTCGCACTCCTCCGCGCGGGCGGTCTGCGACCATCCGCGCAACGTCCCCGACGACGTGCTGGAGCGGCTTCCCGCCAACGGGGGAGTGGCGATGGTGACCTTCGTCCCCAAGTTCGTCCTCCAGGCGGCCGTCGACTGGACCGCCGCGGCCGACGAGAACCTCCGCGCCCACGGCCTGCACCATCTCGACACCACCCCGGCGGCCATGAAGCTGCATGCGGCCTTCGAGGAGGCCCACCCCCGGCCGGTCGCCACGGCCGCCACCGTCGCCGACCACCTCGACCATATGCGGGAGACGGCGGGCGTCGACCACATCGGCATCGGCGGCGACTACGACGGCACCGCCTTCACCCCGGCCGGTCTCGACGATGTCTCCGGCTATCCGAACCTGATCGCCGAACTGCTCCGCCGCAACTGGTCCGAGCCCGAGATCGCCAAGCTGACCTGGGGCAACGCGGTCCGGGTACTCCGGGACGCGGAGGCGGTGGCCCGGGAGGAGCGCACCCGGCGCGGCCCGTCGAACGCGACGATCACCGCACTGGACGGCAAGAGCTGACGGCTCCGTCCGCGGAGGTACGGAAGAGGGCGTGCGGTCCGACGGCCGCGCGCCCTCCGGCGTCCCCGGCGGCTCTCAGAAGCCGAGGCAGAAGGCGTGCCCGGCCGGATCGGCGTACACCCGCCAGCGGTTCTCCGGGCGGGCCTCCAGCAGGGTCGCGCCGAGGGCCAGGACGGTCTTCTCCGCCGCCTCGGGATCGTCGACATGGAGGTCGAGATGCGTCTGCGCGGGCGCACCGGGCCAGGACGGGGGTACGTAGTCGGGCACCGTCTGGAAGCCCAGTGACGGGCCCGCTCCGGCGGGCCGCAGCACCGCCCACTCGGCGTCCTCCACCTTCAGCTCACCGCCGAGAACGGCCTGGTAGAAGCGGCCGAGGGCGGCCGGGTCGGAACAGTCGACGGTGATCATATGGACGGTGGCGATACTCATGACTCTCCTCCGGCGGAGCCCGGTGCGTTACTGCTTGACCGAGCCTGAGGGTAACGGTTACCTCATAGTCCCCCTCTGGAGGTAACGTCGCAACCATGAACGAGAGGGAACCCGCGCCCGGCGGCCTCGCGCTGATCGAAGCGCTGGTCAACACCGTCGATTTCGAAGCCGGGACGGACGCCCTGGACACCCCGGAAGGGCGCGCCCGCTTCGAGCTGGCCCCCGGGGACGTTCCCGCCGCCCGCGCCCTGCGCGAGGCACTCCGCTCCGCCCTGACGGCCCATGCGGGCCGCACCGTCCCCGGCGACCCGTCCCCATCGGAACTGGGCGTGTTGCTCGCCGCCGCGCCGCTCGCGGTCACGGTCACCGGCGACGGCGCCGCGGCGCTGGCACCCGTACCGGCTCCGGCCCCCGCCCTGACGCGCAGGGTGGCTCTGGCGATCGCCGATTCCCTGATCGCCGGCGTCTGGCAGCGGCTGAAGTGCTGCGAGTCCGCGACCTGCCGCTGGGCCTACTACGACCGCAGTCCCGCGGCCCGCGGCCGCTGGTGTTCGATGTCGGTCTGCGGCGCCCGCGCGAAGATGCGCGCGTACCGCGCCAGGGCCGCGGCCCGGCCGGGAGCCTGACGCCGGGACCGCCCGGGCGCACGGCGGGCGCGGTGGCGCCCGGGCCCGGAAGACTCGTGCCCCGGAGGGCCCGCGGTCAAGCGGTCGGGCGGCCCATCGCCCGGTAGGTCCAGCCCGCCTCGCGCCAGGCCGGTCCGTCCAGCGCGTTCCGGCCGTCGAGGACGATCCGCCCGGCGACCACCGCGCCCAGCGCCGCCGGGTCCAGCTCCCGGAACTCGGCCCACTCCGTCAGGTGGAGCACCACGTCCGCGCCGCGGGCCGCGTCCTCCGCGGAGTCCGCGTAACCCAGGGTCGGGAAGAGCTGCCGGGCGTTGGCCATGCCCTTGGGGTCGTAGACCGTGACCTGGCCGCCCTGGAGGTGGATCTGGCCGGCGACGTTCAGCGCGGGGGAGTCCCGGACGTCGTCCGAGTCGGGCTTGAAGGTGGCGCCGAGGACCGCGACCCGCTTGCCGAGGAAGGAGCCGCCGACCGCCTCCCGGGCCAGCTCCACCATATGGGTGCGCCGGCGCATATTGACGGAGTCCACCTCGCGCAGGAACGTCAGCGCCTGGTCGGCCCCCAGCTCGCCCGCGCGGGCCATGAAGGCGCGGATGTCCTTGGGCAGGCAGCCGCCGCCGAAGCCGATCCCGGCCCGCAGGAACTTCTTCCCGATCCGGTCGTCGTGCCCGATCGCCTCGGCGAGCTTCACGACATCGCCGCCCGCGGCCTCGCAGACCTCGGCCATCGCGTTGATGAAGGAGATCTTCGTGGCCAGGAAGGAGTTCGCCGCGGTCTTCACCAGCTCCGCGGTCGGGAAGTCGGTGACCACGAAGGGCGAGCCCTGCGACACCGGGGTCGCGTACACCTCCCGCAGCAGCTTCTCGGCCCGCTCGCTCTCGACGCCCACCACGATCCGGTCGGGGTGGAGGGTGTCCTCGACGGCAAAGCCCTCCCGCAGGAACTCCGGGTTCCAGGCCAGCTCCACATCCCCGGGCGCCAGCTCGCGCAGCAGCCCCGCGAGCCGGGCGGCGCTGCCGACCGGCACGGTCGACTTGCCGACGACCAGTGCCGTACGGGTCAGATGCGGGGCGAGCGAGGAGAACGCGGCGTCCACGAAGCTCATGTCGCAGGCGTACTCGCCGTGCTTCTGCGGAGTGTTCACACAGACGAAGTGGACATCGCCGAAGTCCGCCACCTCCTCCCAGGAGGTGGTGAAGCGCAGCCGTCCGCTGGAGCCCTCGATACCCGCGACATGCCGGGCCAGCAGCTCCTCCAGGCCCGGCTCGTACATCGGCACCCGGCCGCCGGCCAGCATCTCGATCTTCTCGGGCACCACATCGAGCCCCAGGACCTCGAACCCCAGCTCGGCCATGGCCGCCGCGTGGGTGGCCCCGAGATAGCCGGTGCCGATCACAGTGATCTTGAGGGCCATGCGTACTCCACGTACTCCAGTTACCTACCCGGCTTACCTACCCGGCGGGACCGACCGAGCATAACCGCGCGGTCCCGGCCACCGGTTCCCCACCTGTCGCGCAGGTCACCTATGCCGGAACCGGTGGCAGAACTACCATGAGTTACTTAACGGTAGTGAACGTCCATGGGGAGTGAGAGAACGTGGCCGGATCGGCTGATTTCGACCTGTACCGCCCGTCCGAGGAGCACGACATGCTCCGTGACGCCGTGCGTTCTCTCGCCGAGGCGAAGATCGCCCCGTTCGCCGCCGACGTCGACGAGCAGGCCCGGTTCCCGCAGGAGGCCCTGGACGCGCTGGTCGCCAACGAGCTGCACGCCGTCCATGTCCCCGAGAGCTACGGCGGCGCCGGTGCCGACGCCCTCGCCACGGTGATCGTGATCGAGGAGGTGGCGCGGGTCTGCGTCTCCTCCTCCCTCATCCCGGCCGTCAACAAGCTGGGCTCCCTCCCGGTGATCCTCTCCGGCTCGGAGAAGCTGAAGGCGAAGTACCTCGGGCCGCTGGCCAAGGGCGACGCGATGTTCTCGTACTGCCTGTCCGAGCCCGACGCGGGCTCCGACGCGGCCGGGATGAAGACCCGCGCGGTCCGCGACGGCGACCACTGGGTCCTCGACGGGGTCAAGCGGTGGATCACCAACGCGGGCGTCTCCGAGTACTACACGGTCATGGCCGTCACCGACCCCGAGAAGCGCTCCAAGGGCATCTCCGCCTTCGTCGTCGAGAAGTCCGACGAGGGCGTCTCCTTCGGCGCCCCCGAGAAGAAGCTCGGCATCAAGGGCTCCCCGACCCGCGAGGTCTATCTGGACAACGTCCGGATCCCCGCCGACCGCATGATCGGCGCGGAGGGCACCGGCTTCGCCACCGCCATGAAGACCCTCGACCACACCCGGATCACCATCGCCGCCCAGGCCCTCGGCGTGGCCCAGGGCGCCCTGGACTACGCCAAGGGGTACGTCAGGGAGCGCAAGCAGTTCGGCAAGCCGATCGGCGACTTCCAGGGCGTCCAGTTCATGCTCGCCGATATGGCGATGAAGCTGGAGGCGGCCCGCCAGCTGACGTACTCCGCGGCGGCCCGGTCGGAGCGCGTCTCCACCGGGGGCGAGAAGGAGCACCTGACCTTCTTCGGCGCGGCGGCCAAGTGCTTCGCCTCCGATGTCGCGATGGAGGTCACCACGGACGCGGTCCAGCTCCTCGGCGGCTACGGCTACACCCGCGACTACCCGCTGGAGCGGATGATGCGCGACGCCAAGATCACCCAAATTTATGAAGGTACGAATCAGGTCCAGCGGATCGTCATGGCCCGCAACCTCCCGTAGCGGGCCCCGGCCTCGGTCGCGGCCCCGGTCCTGGCCCCGGTCGCGGAAGCGGTCACGGATACTGGTCCGGACCGCTTTCCCGACCCGCTTGGACCAGGCGTGACCCTCAGCTCCACGGACGTGCCCCGCGCCCGGCCGCCGCAGCCCTCCGCGGGCCGCGCCGCGGCCGGGGCGGCCCGGCTGCGCCACGCCGCCCCCGCCCTCGCGGCCTACGCCGCCGTCAAGGCCCTCGGCCTCGCCGTCCTGTTCCTCTGGGCCCACCTCGCCGACCGCAGCGCCCACCGGCTGCTCGCCGGGCGGTGGGACTCCCTCTGGTACGTACGGGTCGTCGAACACGGCTACGACTTCACCCTCACCGCCCCCGACGGCCGGGTCCTCTCCGACATGGCCTTCTTCCCGCTGCTGCCGTGGCTGGAGGAGGGACTGTCCACCATCACCCCGCTCGGCCCCGCCGACGCCGGGCTGGCCGTCAGCGCCGTCGCCTCACTGGCGGCCGCCTGGGGCATCTTCCAGCTCGTCGACCTCCTCCACGGGCGCCGGGCCGGAGTGCTGGCGGCAGTGCTGTGGGGCGCGCTGCCGGTCGGCATCGTCCAGTCGATGGCGTACAGCGAATCGCTGTTCACGGCACTGGCCGCCTGGTCGCTGTACGCGGTGGTCCGGGGCCACTGGCTGACTGCCGGGCTGCTGGCCTCGCTCGCCGGGCTGACCCGGCCGGTCGGGCTCGCGGTCGCCGCCGCCGTCTGGGCGGGCGCCTACGCGGCCCACCGGGGCATCACCGCCCGCCGCACGGGCGTCCGGCCGGCCGCGCTTACGGCCGCCCGCGGCGGCCCGGATCCCGCGGTCACCGCACCGGCCGCCGCGCAGGCCCGCACGACCCCGTGCCCGGACAGTGGCACGGACACCACCGGGCAGGCCGGCGGGGCCACGGGCCCGCGGTGGCGGATGCTCGTGGGCGTCCTGCTCGCCCCCCTCGGCGCGGCCGGCTATGTCCTCTGGGTCGGGATCCGCGAGGGCAGCCCCCTCTTCGGCTATCTCGATGTCCAGGGCGCCTGGGGGAACGGTTTCGACGGCGGACTGGCCTTCGCCCGTTTCATCGGCGGCCTGATCGCCGACACCCCGCCCGCGGGCCTCGCCCTGGCGCTCGGAGTGATCGCCCTGCTCTGGCTCTGGACACGCGGCGTCCGGCAGGGGCAGCCGCTGCCCCTGCTGGTCTACAGCGGCATCGTGATGGTGCTCGCCCTCTGCTCCTCGGGATACTTCGGCTCCAAGCCGCGGCTGCTGCTGCCCGCGTTCCCGCTGCTGATCCCGGCGGCCGTTGCGCTGGCGCGGGCGAAGCCGCCGGTGGTGCGGGCGGTGACCGTCCTGCTGTCGGTGACGGCCGCCGTCTACGGAGCGTTCTGGCTCCACGGCTCGGGCCCGCCGTAGCCCGCGCCGCGGCCCGCGCCGCGGCCCGCGCCGCGGTCTGCCCAGGGGATGCCGTGCCTGCCCCGGGACGGTCACGGGTGCTCCGGGCCCGGGCAACCGCACCCACCCCGGCCGGACGGGCGTGGCCCTGGCCCGGTCCAGGCCCGGGCAACCGCACCCACCCCGGAGGGTGCCGTGCCTGCCCCGGGACCGTCGCGGGTGCTCCCGGCAGGGCACCCGCACCCACCCCGGCCGGACGGGCGTGGCCCTGGCCCGCCGGGGGGCGGAGCCGGGCGGGCAACCGTCCCCACCCGGCCCCCCGGCCCCGGACAGAGGGAAGCGGGAAGGCGGGGAGAGAACCCGGTTCTCTCCCCGCCGCCGCTGCCCGTTTCCCCGGCGGAAGGCCGCCGGTACCGTCACTTCGGCTGGACGGTGATCTTCTTGTTGTTCCTGATCTCCTCGACCAGCTGCTTGACCTTCGCCTTGTCCCAGGTGAGGTTGCCGCCCCGGCTGCCCGAGATCGGGATGTTCATCGAGGTGCCGTCACCGCCGGTGACGCCCTTCATGGCGAAGAACATCTGGCTCAGATCCCAGAGGGACATGTCCTTGTCCACGACGACCGTGTCCAGTCCCGCGCCCATGGTCGGGTAGAGCTTGAACGGGTTCAGGATGGTGCCCGGGGTCGCCGTCTGGTTCGCCAGCGCCGCCAGGAACTTCTGCTGGTTCTTCGTCCGGTCCAGGTCCGAACCGGCGAAGGCGTACCGGGTCCGGACGAAGGCGAGCGCCTGCTCCCCGTCGAGGGTCTGCTTGCCCGCCTGGAAGTCGGCGCCCGACTTCTTGTCCTTGAACCCCTTGGGGATGTCCATCTCGACGCCGCCGATGGCGTCCACGACATTGGCGAAGCCCGCGAAACCGATTTCCGCGTAGTGGTCGATCCGCAGCCCGGTGTTGTGCTCGACGGTCCGCACCAGCAGCTCGGGGCCGTCCATGGCGTACGCGGCGTTCAGCTTGGTCCGCTGCCCCTTGGCCGGGAAGAGCTTCCCGGACTCCGAGCCCTTGAAGGAGGGGATCTCCACATCCGAGTCGCGGGGCAGCGACACCATCACCGGCCCCTTGGAGCAGTCGGCGAGGATCATCATCGAGTCGGTGCGCTTGCCCGCCGCCGAACCCGTCTTCAGCTTCTTCTTCTCCTCCGAGGTCATGCCCTCGCGGCTGTCGGAGCCGACGATGAGATACGTCGTGCAGTCTCCCTCGCCGGGGCGCTCGATGACCTTGGAGAGGTCGACCTCGCGCTTGACCTTGCCGTCGGCCCAGAAGTACGTGCCTATGGAGACCACCAGCAGCGTGCCCACCAGCACCAGCGAGCCGATCTTTATCCGGCGGCGCCAGTTCGGCGGCTGCCGGTACGGGCCGGAACCGGGCGGTGCGGAGCCGGGCGGTCCGCCGGGCGGCCCGCCCGGCTGCCCCTGGCCGCCGTGGCCGTAACCCTGGCCCTGGCCGTAGGGGTCCTGGCCATGACCCTGGCCGCCGTACGGACCCTGGCCCTGCTGCCCCTCGCCCGGTCCGGCATGGCCCTGGGCACCGCCCTGCTGCGGCAGCCTGCCGCGCCCGGAGGGGTTCCCGTAGACCTGGCCCGTGTTGTACCCGCTGTCGTACGGGGCCTGCTGCCGGTCGTCGTACCCCGGCGACTGCTGCGGCGGCACCGGCCGCTGCACATGGCGCATCACACGGGCGCCCTCGGGCTCCTCGCCCCGGCTGCCGCGTCCGTACCCATCGGGCCAATCGTTCATGTGATCAGTGTGCCGGGTCACATCGGGGGTCCGACAGTGCGGGTGCGGTTTCGGGTCGGCCCCGTAGCAGAGCTGTGGCATTCGTCGCCGGTTGTCCGAAGAGCACCCCGTACGGGCCGTCCGGACCCCGTGGGCGGGGCGTACCCGGGATGTACGCGGGACGTCTGCGGACATCTGTGGACAGGTGTACGGGCGCTGCCCGCTTAGGGTGGAAGACATGACAGACCAGGCCCAGTACCCGGAGACCGCCCCGGCAGCGCGGACCGCGCCCGGGGCGGACGCGGCGGCGCCGGAGATCCCGGCCAAGCCGACCTCCGCCTCCCGCACCACCCTCAGCACCATCATGACCGGCAACGACACCAATCTCCTCGGCACCGTCCACGGCGGGGTGATCATGAAGCTGGTCGACGACGCGGCGGGTGCGGTGGCCGGCCGGCACTCGGGCGGGCCCGCGGTGACCGCGTCCATGGACGAGATGGTCTTCCTGGAGCCGGTCAGGGTGGGGGACCTCGTTTATGTGAAGGCCCAGGTGAACTGGACCGGGCGGTCCTCCATGGAGGTCGGCGTCCGGGTGCTCGCCGAGCGCTGGAACGAGTCGACGCCCGCCCAGCAGGTCGGCTCCGCCTACCTCGTCTTCGCCGCCGTCGACGGGGAGGGCAAGCCGCGGCCCGTACCGCAGGTGGTCCCCGAGACCGAGCGGGACAAGCGGCGCTACCAGGAGGCCCAGATCCGCCGCACCCACCGGCTGGCCCGGCGCCGGGCGATCAGGGAACTGCGGGAGCAGCGCGCCGCGGACGGTATGGAGGACTGAGCGCCCCCGCGGGCGGCCCCGCCCCCGGAGCCGTACCTCCCGGCCGGAACCCGGCTCCGGTTCGGGCCGCCTCCGGAATCCGGCTCCGGTCCGTACCGCCCGGCCGGGACCCGGCTCCGGTTCGGGCCGCCTCCGGGACCCGCCCCCGGAGCCGTACCGCCGCCCGCCTCACCGCGCGGACCGCAGGTCAGGGGCAGACCACCTCGTCGCCCCGTACCGCCCCGAACTCCCCGAGGTTCGTGCTCTCCGCCCGGACCGGGAGCACCCCCGACCAGTCCTTGCCCGCCGTCACCCGCAGGGTCCGCCCGAGGCCCTTCACCGGCCGGGTCTCGCACCCCTTCAACGCGGTGGCCAGCGCCTTCGCCGAACGGTCCCAGCGGGGGTCGTACGAGACGAAGGTACGGGCCGCCTCCGCGCCCGTGGCATTGCGCGGCGCCCGGGTGGTGTCAAAGCCCGTGCCGCGCAGCGCGGCGTCCACCCGGCGGCCCAGACCGTCCGTATGCGTGCCGTTGTAGACCTGCACCCGGATCTGCTGCGGCGACACCTCGACGAGCCGCTTCCGGCCCCCGTCCCGCGCGCCCGCCAGCGGCTGGTCCTCCCGGATCAGCCGGAACAGCCGGGCCGCCTTCCGCCGGTCCCAGGTCACTGCCGACCCCACGCCCGGCACCTGCCCCATGGACGCGATGGGTACGGAGGTGAACTCCGACGAAGCCGCCGAGAAGCCCCGCATGGCCCGGCCCAGGGCCAGCAGCTCGTCCGTACCGAAGTTGCGGTCCGCCCGTACCGAGCCGAGCATCGTGGACGCCACCTGCCGGAACCGCACCGGGTTCAGCATGATCCCGCCCCCGCCGACCTCTTTGATCAGCGCGGCCACAAACCGCTGCTGCCGCCGCATCCGGCCCAGGTCGCCGACTCCGTCGACATGGCGGGAGCGGACGTACTGGAGCGCCTGGCCGCCGTTGAGCCGGTGGTTCCCGGCGGGCAGGTCGAGACCGGTGTACTTGTCCTTCATGGGGCTCGCCGTGCAGATGTCCACCCCGCCGACGGCGTCGACCGTCTTCATAAAGCTGGTGAAGTCGACCTCCAGATAGTGGTCGATCTTCACCCGGGTCAGCTGCTCCACGGCGCGCACCGTGAGCGCCGGCCCGCCCTCCGCGTAGGCGGCGTTCAGCTTCACCGGGTGCGCCCGGTGGGTCCGGCCGCTGGTCCGGTCGGTGTGCGCGGGGAGCCGGGCCACGCTGTCCCGCGGCAGGCTCACCACACTGGCCCGGTCCCGGTTCCGCGAGATGTGCACCAGCATGATCGTGTCGGTGCAGTGGCAGGGCGCCCCGCCCAGCCGGTACTTCTCCTTCTCCGCCGCGGTGATCCGGGAGCGGCCGTCGGTGCCGACGACCAGCAGATTGGTGCCGTGCCCGCGCTCCGGGCGGTTCTTCATATCGCGGAACGGATCCACCCGGGCGATCCCGGTGTCGATGCCCGTCATCAGAGCGTGCCCGATCGCCCCGGCACCCAGCACCAGCACCGACAGTGCCGTCGCGGCCCGCAGCGCCCAGCGCGGGCGCCGCCGGAGCGGCGCCGGGGGTCTGCCTCCGGTCCTGACCCGTGGCCCGGCGGGACGCGGCGGGCGGGGACGGGGGGAACGGGGCGGCACGGTCACGAGGGGGACACCTCCGCGGGCGTCGGTGGCGGACGGCCACGCCCGGTCCGGGCGGCTGTCCGGCGCGCGCCCGGACGGGGGAGGCCCGGACGGCGGCACCGGTACGTACGACCGGACCAATAGCGTGAACGTATGGTTACTCGCGGTGACTATAGAGGGTGCGGGGCCTCCGGCTCGGCGAGCTGCGGGCGGAACGTTTCCCGGACGGGTGCGGACGGGCGGGTTCGGGTCGGGCCGGATCCGGCCGGATGCGGCTGACAGGGCGAATCCAGCACACCGTAGGCCGATACGATCTGCGGCCGGTCGCACCGGACGGCCGCCGCGCGTCCGTATCCCCCGTTCGCGGTAACGCGGCGGACGGCAGGCGCCACCACCCCCGTCTCCGTACCCCCGCTGCCCGGGGCGAGGCCGGCGCCGCCGTCGGGGCCTCGTCTCACCCGATCGTGGTACGCGCCGACGGGCCCGGGACGCTCTCCGCGGACTGCACCGCCACGGCGGTACGGCTCCTGGAGGAGGCCGGCGCCCGGCCGGCCGGGAGACCGGCGGCACGTCCGCGGGCCCCGCGGCTCCGGGCCCGCGCCCCGGAGCCGCCGTCCGGGCCCCGGCTACCGGCCCGCCCGTAGCCACCGGAGCCGCCGTCCTAACCCCCGGCTACCGGCCCGGAGCCGCCGGAGCCGCCGTCCCGGCTACCAGCCGTAGCCCGCCTGCACCGGCATGCACGCCTTGTCGTCGTCGCCCGCCAGCGCGTTCGCCGAGGTCGGCAGCTTGTTGCTCTTCGGCTTGGGCTTGGGGAAGGCATCCCCCTGGCGCCAGTCAGCGCCGACGGTGAGGGTGATCCCGGCCGGTGCGTCCGGCGCCTTCTTCACCGCCGTCAGCGGGATCCCCAGCGCCTTGGCGACCGCCTGGGCATCGCCTTCCAGATCATCGGTGGTGTAGCGGATCACCGTGGTCACCTGCGGGTTCCGCACGGTGGTCGCGGACGCCCGGGTGAAGCCCTTCGAGCCCAGTGCCGTCGCGACCTCCGCGGCCCGGCCGCGGGCCGGGGAGAGTCCGCCCCCGTCGGTGCCGTTCTGCACCCGGACCCGGATCTCACCGGGCGCCGCCGCCGGGTCCCGGGACTCCGGAGTGGCCGCCGGCTTCGGCTTCGCGGGCTTGGCCGCCGTGCCCTTGCCGTCCAGCGGAACGTCCTCCCGGATCATCCGGAAGACCTCCTCCGCCTCGCCCGCCTTGGGCTCGACCTTCCCCTCGAGCCGGGTGGAGTAGACGTTCGGCATCGTGGTGGTGGTGATCCGGCTCGCCGGGACCTTCTTCAGGTCGTTCCCGATGTCCAGCAGCTTCTTCACCGAGTTGATGGTGTCGCTGACGGTCAGCGAGTCGATCGCTGCCTCGGCCAGCTTCCGCAGCTTGTTCGGGTCGGTGAGCTTGGTGTTCTTCCGCAGCTCCCGCACCATCGAGGTCATGTACATCTGCTGGGCCCGGGCCCGGTAGAGGTCGGTGCCGTCGCCGAAGCCGTAACGGGTCCGCAGCCATTTGAGCGCGTCCTCGCCCTTGATGGACGTGGTGCCCTTCTCCAGCTTCAGCCCGGAGCCCTTCCCGTCGCGGGTACGGGAGTGGATGCGCTGCTCGACACAGACCGGGACGCCGCCGATGGCATCGGCCATGGAGACCACGCCCGCGAAGTCGATCATCATAAAGTGGTCGATGGGTATCCCGGTGAGGTTGTACCAGGTGGCCACCGTGCACCCCGGACCGCCGCGCCCCAGAGACTCGTTGGTCTGCGCGAACTTCGAGGCCGGGTAAGTCTTGTTGTTCTTCTTGTCCCGGCACTCCGGGATCTCCAGCATGGTGTCCCGCGGCATGCTGAGCACGGATATGTTGGAGCGGTCGGCGGATATGTGGATCAGCATCTGCACATCGGCGAGAGGCTTGGCCCCGAAGGTGTCCCGGCCGCCGCCGAGCTTCTGGTTCGCCTTGTTGTCCCGGGCGTCGGAGCCGATGAGCAGGATGTTGAGCGGCGTCTGGCCCGCGGAGTTGGGCTTGTGGTCCGCCATGTCCTTGCTGCCGAGGTTCAGGTCCTCTTTTTTGAGCTTGCTGTTGAGGTGCTCGTAGTAGAGGTAGCCTCCGCCCGCGGTGCCGAGGATCAGAAAGGAGAGGACACCCGCGGACCAGACGAGGATCCGCTTGCGGCGTTTGCTGCGGGCGGCGCGACCTGCCCGCCGGCCCTCTCCGCCGCCCCGGCCGCCGTCGCCGGCGCCGCGCCGGTGGGAACGCCCACCGCCGCCCGGCCCGTCTCCGCCACCGCTGCCACCGCTGCCACCGCTGCCACCGCCGTGCGATCCGCGGCCGCCGCTCCCGTAGCCTCCGCCGCCCCCCGACGGCACGGCCGCGGCCGGTCCTCCGTACGGTCCCCCGCCATGGCCCTCCGAGCCACCGCGGGGACCCGGGTCCCAGCCTGTTTCCCCGGGGTGGCGGACTCCGTTCTCCCGGGTCCCCCTTCCCCGTGCGTGATTCTGTTCCACCCCTGAGTCCCCTGTGTCATGTGTGCCGAGGGGCCCGGGAGGCGGCGTACGCCCGAATCCGGGTTACTTGGCACACAGTTGCTTGTCTGCTTCGACCTTCTGGATGCCCTTGGGTGCCTTGGCCTTCTCCGGGGCGACCGGGATCCCGGCGCCCTGGAAGTCGGCGCCGAGGGTGAGCACCATCGGCTCGCGCCCCTCGGAGTCCGCCGCCTGCTGCTTGAGCGCCGTGGCGGGCAGGCCCATCAGGTCCGCGAGCGTGCGCGCCTGACCGGCCTGGTTCGGGCCGTACTCCAGGGTCGTTGCGGCGATCTTCTGCGGGGCGTTCGCCTCATTGCTGGACTTGGACACTCCCTCGCCCTGAAGCCAGGTGAGGGTGGCGCCCGCGGCCCCCTGAGTGGCGCTCCCGTTGTAGATCGCAACCCGTACGTCGGACTTCGGCGCCCGGGGGCCGTCGAGCGGTCCCGGGGCCTTCTTTGCGGCTTGCGCCTTCTCCTTCTTCTGCACCTCGGTCAGTGACACATCGTTTTTGATCATCGCGAACAGCGGCCTGGCCTTGCTCTCCTGGAGCAGGACCGACGAGCGGTCCTCGTTGTCGACGACCGGGACCGTGGTGAAGGTGATGTTCTTCGGATCGACCTTCGCCAGCTCCATACCGAGGCTCTGGAGCTTCTTGATACTCCCTATCCCGGTGTCGACGGTCAGTGCCTTGGTGGCCGCGTTCGCCAGGTCCCACATCTTCGTGGGGCTGGTGAGCGTCTGGCCGGACTTCATCTTGCGGATCATCGAGCTGAGGAACTGCTGCTGGATCTCGATCCTGCTGAGGTCGCTGCCGAACCCCACGGACTTGCGGGTCCGCACGAACGCCAGGGCCTCCTCACCCTTGACGACGTGTTTTCCCTCCGAGAGGTTCAGTTTGGAGTCCTTGTCGTTGATGGGCTTGGCGAGACAGACCTCGACCCCGCCCACCGCCGTCGACAACTCCTTCACCGCATTGAAGTCGGCCATCATGAAGTGGTCGACCTCTATACCGGTCAGCTCCTTGACCGTGCGCATGGTGCAGCCCGGGTCCCGGCCCGAGACGCCCAGGCTCTCGTTGAACCGGGTGTTCGACTTGCCCGGGATGGTGGTGACACCGTCCCCCGACTTGATCTCGCACTCCGGGATGTCCGTGATCAGGTCACGGGGGATGGAGAGCGCGGTCGCGTTGGACCGGTCCTTGGAGACATGGAAGAGGATCGTGGTGTCGGCGTGCCCCTGGCTCTTGCGGTCGCCGTAGGCGGTATTGCCCTTGCCGGTCCGCTTGTCGGTGCCGATGACCAGGATGTTGACGGCCTGGTCCTTCTTGAAGCCCTTGGAGCCACCGACGATGTCGACGGTCTGGATATTGCCGTCGAGCTGCTGGTAGAGCACATATCCGGTGATCGCGCCCGCGGTGAGCAGCAGCGCGAGGGTGCCGCCGGTCCACATCAGGACCTTCTTCTTGCGGGTCGCGCCCTGCTTCCGCTTGCGGCGGCCGGTGCCGGGCGGCGGCGGAGTGCCGCCGGAGCCGTCGCGGGAGCGGCGGCGCTGGCCGGGTACGGGGGCCTGGCCGGGCACCCCGGTGGGCTCCGGACCGGCACCGGTCCGGGTACCCCCGCCGGTGCCCGTACCGCTGGTGGTGCTGCCGGGGCGGTAGCCGCCGGGCACACCGTCCTCCGCGGAGGACCGGGGGCCGGGAGTTCTCGGGCGCTCCGGAGCTGCGGACGGAGACGACTGCGCTGGGGATTGGTCCAGTCGCAGTTCGTAACTGCCGGTCTGCGGGTTGAATACCCACTGGTCGGCGGGGTCGACGTTCTCGGCCCGCCCGCGGCTCTGCGCATCCACGGTTTTCTGAATCCTCCGTCGGTGCCACGCGAAGCGCCTCCCCCGAAGGCGCCTGGTGTCTCGAATCCTCTAGTGCGCGACGCGAGTCCGAGCACCGGATCGCGTCACACTATCCGCCCAGGTCAGTGAGGAGCGACGCCGGTGACGCATGCCACGCCGCTTACAAGGGGCAATCTGCCCAATCCGTCTGGCCGGGGACCTTGCTTGGACATCGCTTTACTCACAACACACCAATCAGTCACATACGCCCACCGCCGCATTGGTGCCCGCGAAGCTGGGGCTGTTGGACGGGGAGGCCGAAGAACCCGGGGCCCCCGGGGTGTCCGCCGAATCTCCGGGCGGCTTTCCGGCGCCGCCGGGCGGAGTGCTCGCCCCGGCGCCGGGACCCTGCTCCGTACCGGACGTAACAGGCGTACCGGACTTGCCGGATGTGCCGGGCTTTCCGGACGGCGAGCCGTTCTTCCGGTCCGCCTCGGCCGCGGCCCTCGCGCCGGGCGTCAGGATGGTGATGGGAAGGTCCTCGCGCAACTGCTTGAACAGCACGGACGCCTGGGGCTGTACCAGTTCGTCACGGTTGCGGTTGTTCGCCCAGGGGCGCCGCGGGACGGTGAGGAACTGGACGTTCTCGGTCGGCACGTTCCGCAGGGAGCGGGTCAGGTCGTACAGGTCCTTCAGCGAGTCCAGGCCGGGGTCGGTGGTCAGCGACTTGGTGGCCGCGTCCAGCACCGGATAGAGCTTCGCCGGGTTGAGCAGCACCCCGTCGCTCTGCACCTTCTGCACCAGGGACCCGAGGAACTGCTGCTGGCGGTCCATCCGCTCGGTGTCGCTGCCGTTCCCGATGGACTTCCGGGCCCGTACGTAGCCGAGGGCCTCCTCGCCGTCGAGCGTCTGCCGGCCCTCCGGAAGGTTCAGATGTGCGTCCGGGTCGTCGACCGGCTCCTTCAGGCAGACCTCGACACCGTCCACCGCGTCCACCATCTTGGTGAAGCCGCTGAAGTCGACCACGATGTGGTGGTCGATCCGGACGCCCGTCATCAGCTCGACCGTACGGATGGTGCAGGCCGCGCCGCCGGTCTCGAAGGCGGAGTTGAACTGGCCGAGGTGCTCCTCGGTCCTGCTGCCGTCCGGCCGCCGGCAGGACGGGATCGTCGCCATCAGGTCGCGCGGTATCGACACCGACGTCGAACTCTGCCGGTCCGCGGCGATATGCAGCAGGATCACGGTGTCCGCGCGCTGGCTGCCGCCGTCGTCCCGCCCGTACTTGCTGTTCCCCTCGCCCCGGCGGGAGTCGGATCCCATCAGCAGGACGTTCTTGGCGTCCAGCGAGACCTGGACCGGCCGCTCCTTCTCGAAGGTCTCCAGTTCGACGGCGGTCGCCGTGTCCGTGGTGATGTTGCCGTCGAGCTTGCGGTAGAACCACCAGGCCGTGGCCGAACCGCCGAGCAGCGCGACGGAGACGCCCAGCGCGGTCCACCGCAGCCAGCGGCGCTTGCGCCGGGGGGCCGGCGGGGCGTCCGCCGCCGGGCCCGGGGGTACCGCGGAGTCCCCGTCGGGGGCCGCGTGCGGGATCCGCTCGGCGACCGTGGAGTCCCCGGTGTTCCCGCTGTCCGGGGTGGACCCGCCGGGGGTCGCGGGCGCCGGGTCCGGGGCTCCGGGCCGCGCCGCCGGGTCCGCCGGGGCCTTGGCGTCCGGGCCGGCCGTATCCGGGGCCGTGGCGTCCGGGGTCGGGCCGTCCCGGTCCGGGTCCGTGGCAGTCACGTCCGGGTCCGGTCCGCCGGTGCCCTCCGGTTCCACGGGCGGCGGTACGCGGTGCTCCGCACCGGCCCCGGCCCGCTCCCCGGCCGCGTCGTCGCCGCCGTCGCCGTCCGGGCCGTCCGAGCCCGCCGGTGTGCCGGCACTCTCCGTCACTTCTGCGTCCATCCTCACGGCGTCGGCGGTGCGCTGGACCGCCGATCGCAGGGCTAGACGGCTGAACCTGGCGCTTGGTTGTGCGGGAAATCCCGGATATCGCCGATCATCCAACGGAGTTGGGGCCCGGGCCCGGGGGCTCGGCTCCCGTGTGCGCCATGTGGGGGTATACGCCCGGTTTCCCTATGAGTCGTCCCCCGGACACCCGGCAACATCCGCCGTTCAACGGGACGGGAGGTATGAGAGATGCTCTCGCCCCCGGGCGGCCCGGCGACGGCCCGGGCAGCCCGCTTCCCGCTCCGGCGCACTCCGCCCCGCCCGCCGTCCGCTCCGGCGCGCACTCGCCCACTCGCGGCAGCCCCGGGCGGGACCCGGCGCGGGGGGCGGATGCGGGGCGGGCGCGGCGGGCACGCCCCGTAAGCGATCCGTGGTCGCCGGATCCGGGCCGCCGGTTCCCCGCGTTCACCGGGCGGCGGATCCGGCGCCCGGAGCGACGACGGGAGCGACGACAGGAACGACGACAGGAACGACGACAGGCCGGGGCCGCGGCGCCGCCCCGGGCGGGAACCGAACGCCGGGCGGCTCCGGGCGGGGATCGGTGCACCGGGCGGCTCCGGGCGGGGACCGCTGCACCGGGCCGCTACGCGCCGGGTACGCCGACCGTCCCGGTCACCCGCTCGCTCTCGATGCGCCGCCGGAGGTCCTCCCCGGACAGCCGGTCCGCATGGCGGCAGAGCACCACCGATCCGCCCGCCGCCAGCGGCGCGTACAGGCCGGCCGACAGTCCCTCCCAGGTCCCGTACTCACCGGCCGCCAGCAGCCGGGACCCGGCCGCGAGGCCCAGGCGCTCCGCATCGGCCCGGGCCCGCCCGACCAGTTCGGCGGCGGTCAGCTCCACCCCGCCGACGGCCAGCGCGGGGGCGTCCGGATCGACCGGTACGAAGGGGGCGAAGCGGTCGCCCTGGCCCGGTACCTCCACCGCGTAGTCCGCGAAGCCCTCCGGGGCCTGCGGGAAGCGGCCGCCGAGCGGCCGCAGTGCCAGTGCCACCCGCTCACCGGTGCAGGCCCGGGCCTCCTCCAGCGTGTCGGGGCCGCTGACCACCACATCCGCGTCCGCGGGGTCCCCGCCGATCTCCACGGTCACTCCCACCGACGCGCCGGCCAGCAGCCAGACGGCGCTCTGCCAGTGCGCCGGAAGCAGCAGCGCGAGCCGGTCGCCGGGTCCGGCGGAGAGATCGCCCTGGAGCAGATTCGCCGTCTTGGCCACCCAATTGGCGAAGGTGGCGACGGACAATTCCACCCGTTCACCGGTGGCGTCGTCGTAGAAAGTGATCAAGGGGCGGCCCGGGTCCGCGGCGAGCGCGGATCGCAGCAGGTCGGCGGGGGTGCGGTCGCTGGCGTTCATCCCGGCAAGGTTACGCGCGCCCGCTCGGCGGCGTCCCTCGTACCGGTGACGGGGTCCTCCGGTCGGCCCGTCGGCCCGGCCCTTTCCCGCCCCGGTTCCGGCGCGCGGAGTCGCCGACGGGGAATCAGGATCTTTCGCATGCGTGGATTTCTGGCTTCCTCGACCGGTGTCGCGGCCTGCGCCGCGCTCGTCCTCCCGCTCACGCTGCCCTCGGGCGCGTCGGCGGCAACCCTGTCCGCCGACCCCCGGGACGCCCCAGCGGCGCCCCGCGCCCGCCCCGTACAGGCCGCCCCCGACGTCCCCGGCTCCACCCAGTCCCTGCCGCTCCCCGACCACCCCGCCGCACCGGACGCGTCCACCGTCCCCGACGCGCCGTCCGACCGGTCCGTCCCCCCGCCCGATCCGGAACTGCGGGCCGTCCCCGAGAGCGGCCGCTACGAACCCAGGGTCCGTCCCTTCTCCCTCGTCGGCGTCGTCTGGAGCGACGCGGACACCGAACTCCACGGCACCGTCGAGATCCGCACCCGGGCCGCCGGGACCGGAGTCTGGTCCGACTGGCAGGGCGTGGAGACCCATACGGGCGACCACGGCGCCGACCCCGGAACGGCCGAGGCCGCGTCGGGCCGGCTGCGCGGAGCGACGGCACCGCTGTGGGTGGGAGCCTCGGACGGTGTGGAGGTACGGGTACGGGGCGAGGAGCCGGGCCGCGAGCTGCCGCACGGACTGCGGCTGGAACTGGTCGACCCGGGGGAGGCCCCGCCCGGTGCCCAGGGGCCGCCCGGCGCACCGGCCGCCGGGACCGCGGTCCGCGCCGCGGCGCCCGCCGCGGCGGGCTCGCCGTACCCCGACGGCTACCCCGACTCGTTCACCGCCGCCTTCACGGCGGCCAGGAAGTACACCGCCCCCCGCCCCGCGATCACCAGCCGGAAGCAGTGGGGCGCCAACGAGTCCCTGCGGGAGGGCGGCTACGTCTACACCCGGACCGTGAAGGCGGCGTTCGTCCACCACACCTCCACCGGCAACAACTACACCTGCGCCCAGGCGCCCTCGGTGCTGCGCGGCATCTACCGGTACCACGTGGTGAGCAGCGGCTGGCGGGACTTCGGCTACAACTTCGCCGTCGACAAGTGCGGGAACGTCTACGAGGGCCGGGCGGGCGGGGTGACCAAGGCCGTCCTCGGCGCGCACACGCTGGGGTTCAACTCCAACACGATGGGCGTGGCCGTCCTCGGCACCTACAACAAGTCCGGCCCGCCCGCCGCGGTGGCGACCTCGGTCGCCCGGCTGACCGCGTGGAAACTGGGCCTCTTCCAGGCCAACCCGCAGGGAAAGGTGACGCTGACCTCGGGCGGCAGCGGCAAGTACAAGAAGGGCAAGAAGATCGGCTTCCATGTCATCTCGGGCCACCGGGACGGCGTCTACACCGACTGCCCCGGCACCCGCCTCTACAACCGCCTCCCGGCCATCCGCACCACGGCCGCCGGGTACCAGGGCCGCACCTGACACCCCGCTCCGCGGGCGGCCCCGGGGCCCCGGGGCCACCCGCAGGGCGTGGTGCGCCGCGCCGGGCGCGGGGCCCCTGCCCTGCGGACGCGGGTCCGCGGATCGGGGCAGCCGGGCCGGGCCGTGCCCGACGCCCCGCCCACCCGGCGTGCCCGGGACTTCGCCGACGCGCTCGCGGCGGCGGAGCCGTCCCGGGAGCCAGTGCGCCTCGTCGCTGTCGACGGGCCGGGTGCGGGTACGGAGCACCGGCCAGGCCTGCGGATACCCGGCCCTGGGCCTGCGGGCAGCGCCGCGGCGGGTGCGGGGTCGGCCCCCGCGCCCGGTTACCGGGTACCTGTCTGTGGGCAGGGCCCGGCCTCGGTAGCGCCGCGGGACCCGGTGGCGACCCGGGCCCGAGGGCAGCGCCGCGCCGGGCTCGGTCAGGTACCCGTCTGCGAACAGAGACAGGACCACCCGGGCCGTGGTGTCGGGGCCGGGTGCTCGGCCGCGGGTGCCCGGGGCCGGAGTGCGGGTGCACCGGTACGCCTGGACACGGGCGGCCCGACCCGGGGGTACCCGGGCCGCCCGGCGCGACCGCCCCCGCCCCCACCCTCTCGCCGCCCCCGGCAAGGGACGGGTGCCGGGTGTCAGTGGTGGGGCCTACCCTCGGAGAGGCAGCCTTCCGTCACTCCGAGGACCCCCTTGTCCGGTCGTTTCTCCCCCCGACCCGCCCTGGTGCCCGGCACCGGCACCGGCGCCGTTCCCGCGCCCGCCGGGCGGACCGGCCCCGGCGACGGGGCGACCCGGCGCTGGCGTCCGTCCGGCCCGCTGGACCTGGGCCTGGTGCTGGGAGTGCTGCGCCGGGGGCCCGCCGACCCCACCTTCCGTACCGCGCCCGACGGCGCCGTATGGCGCACCGCCCGGACCCCCGCCGGGCCTGGCACCCTGCGGGTCGCCGCCTGCGGCGGGGGAGAGGTCGAGGCCCGCGCCTGGGGCCGGGGCGCCGACTGGCTGCTCGACGCCCTGCCCGCGTTCCTCGGCGAGGAGGACGACCCGGAGGCCTTCACCCCGCGCCACCGCCTGGTCGCCCGGGCCCGCCACCACCGCCCCGGACTGCGGCTGACCCGCACCGGCCTGGTGCTGGAGTCGCTGATCCCCTCGGTCCTGGAGCAGAAGGTCACCGCGGACGAGGCGTACCGGGCCTGGCGGCTGCTCGTATGCGCCTACGGGGAGCCCGCGCCCGGTCCCGTGGACCTGATGCCCGGCCGCGGAGGCCTCCGGGTGATTCCCGACCCCCGGGCCTGGGCCCTGATCCCGTCCTGGGAGTGGCACCGCGCGGGCGTCGACGACAAGCGCGCGGCGACGATCCTGCGCGCGGTCCGGGTCGCCCGCCGGCTGGAGGAGGCGGCGGGCATGGACCCGGCGCGGGCCAGGGCGAGGCTGGAGGCCGTACCGGGCATCGGCCCCTGGACCTCCGCCGAGACCGTGCAGCGCAGCAACGGCACCCCGGACGAGGTGACCGTCGGCGATCTCCACCTGCCGCGGATCGTCGGCTGGGCACTGGCGGGCGACCGGGACGCCGACGACGCGGCGATGCTCGATCTCCTCGCCCCGTACGAGGGCCAGCGCCACCGCGCCGTGCGCTACGTCCTGCTCAGCGGCCGGATCCCGCCCCGCCGCAAGCCGAAGATGCCGAAAACCGACATCGGCCGCCTCTGAGCCCCCGGGCCGCGCCGGTCCCGGACCGGACCGCCCCGGAACAGGTCCCCCCGGAACAGGACTCGCCCGCCCGGAACAGGCCCGGCCCGGAACGGCGTACAGCCGCAGCCACGGACCGTGCTACGACCGCCGGAGCGTCACCGCACGGGCCCGGCAGGCCCGCCGGAGCGTCACCGCACGGTGATGAACGCCGAGGCGTCCCGCGGCGGCCGTTCCTTGGGCGCCGCGGCCGCGTGGCCCACGGCGACCGCGCCCATCGGATCCCAGTCGTCCGGCAGCCCGAGGACCTTCCGTACGACGTCACGGCAGAACATCGTCGAGGACACCCAGGCCGAGCCGAGGCCCTCACCCGCCAGTGCCACCAGCAGGTTCTGCACCCCGGCGCCGGTGGCGACGACGAACATCTCCCGCTCCGCGCCGTCCCGCCGGGCGTCCCCGTAGTGATGGGAACCGTCCATGACCAGACAGGGCACGACGAGGTACGGAGCCCGGCGCAGCACCTCGCCCCGGCGCACCCGCCGCGCGATCGACTCCTCCGGCTTGCCGTCCCGCCGCAGATCCGCGATCCATGCCTCCCGCATGGCGTCGAGCAGCTCCGTACGGGCCCCGGCCGACTCCAGCAGCACGAAGCGCCAGGGCGTGGTGTGGTGCGGCGCGGGTGCGGTGACGGCCGCGGCGACCGCCCGTCGTACCGCCGCGGGGTTCACGGGCGCGTCGGTGAACTCCCGGACCGTACGCCGCCGGGTCACCGCCTCCCGTACCGCCTCCGAGGTCCCGAGCCGGAACAGATCCTCCGCCGCGCCGCGGACGAGCGGGCGCGCGCCGTCCGGCCCCGCGCCGTCGCCGACGAGACGGCCGAGACCGCGCACCACGGCGACCGGCCGGCCCGAGGTCTTCCCCTTGACCAGGTCACCGGCGGCGGCGAGTTCATCGGCGACGGCGGTGACCGTGACATTCAGCGGATTGCCGTGGGAGTCCCGGCCGCCGCGCAGATCGTCGAGGACCCGCACGCCCGCCGCGCCGATCGCGATATCGGTGAGCCCGCTCCGCCAGGGCCGTCCAGAGGTGTCCGTGATCAGGACCCCGACATCGACCCCGAGGGCCGATCGCAGCCCGGCGCGGACGGCCCGCGCCGAAGCGTCGGGGTCCTCGGGCAGCAGCAGGACCGTCCCGGCGGGGGTGTTGGACGCGTCGACCCCGGCGGCGGCCATCACCAGACCCTGCCGGTTCTCGACGATCCGCAGGTCGCCGCGCCGGGCCACGACGCGCACCGTCTCGGCGTCTATCGCTGCCTCGCGGTCCCCGGCGGCGAGGATCCGGCCCTCCGCCTTGCTGACGATCTTCGAGGTGACGAGCAGGATGTCGCCGTTCCGCAGGTCCGGCGCGGTGGCGGCGACGAGAGCGGCGATATCGTCGCCGGGGCGGATCTCGGGCAGCCCGTCCAGGGCCCGCACTCCGAAGGTGAAACCGTCCGCCGAGGCTTCCGCGGCTCCGGCGGCAGCCGCGGCCGAAGCCCCCGGCGCGGGCACAGCCGCACTCGCACCCGTACCCGTACCCGTGGACGTCGGTGCCGTCACGCCCGCACCTCTTCCGCCAGCTCCAGCGCCCGGCGCGCCATCTCGGCGGTCGCGTCCGTGTCGGTCATCATCAGCGGTACGGCCCGGCAGCGGATCCCCGCCGCCTCGACCGCCGCCACGGCCCCCTCGTCGACGGTGTCGACGAGCCAGCCGTCCAGCAGCCCGGAGCCGTAGTGCGCGGCGACCGCGGCCGCCGTCGACTCGACTCCCACCGCCGCGAGCACCTTGTCCGCCATCCCGCGCACCGGGGCGTCGCCGACGATGGGGGAGAGCCCGACGACCGGGACCCCGGCCTCGGCGATCGCCTCCCGGATACCGGGGACGGCCAGAATCGTGCCGATGCTGACCACCGGATTCGACGGCGGGAAGAGCACGACGTCCGCGGCGGCGATCGCCTCCAGCACCCCCGGCCCGGGCTTCGCCTGCTCGGCCCCGACGGGCACGATGGCCTCCGCGGCCACGGAGGCCCGCAGCTTCACCCAGTACTCCTGGAAGTGGATCACCTTCCGCTCGCCGTCGATCTCGACGGCGACATGCGTCTCCACCCGGTCGTCGGACATCGGCAGCAGCCGTATGCCCGGATTCCAGCGGGTGCAGAGCGCCTCGGTGACGGCGCTCAGCGGATAACCCGCCGCCAGCATCTGCGTCCGCACGATATGGGTGGCGAAGTCGCGGTCGCCGAGACCGAACCACCCGGGCCCCACACCGTAGGCCGCGAGCTCCTCCTTGACCCGGAAGCTCTCGTCCGTACGCCCCCAGCCCTGTTCCTCGTTGATGCCGCCGCCGAGCGTGTACATCACGGTGTCGAGATCGGGGCAGACCTTCAGCCCGAACAGATGGATGTCGTCACCGGTGTTGCCGATCACGGTGATGTCCGCCCCGGGCGCGGCCTGCTTGAGGCCGCGCAGGAAACGGGCGCCGCCGATGCCTCCGGCCAGAACCACAATTCGCATGACCGCAGTCTGTCAGGCGAGTACGACGTCCCGGCCGGCCGGTGCGCACCGGGCGCCGTGCATCGGCATTTCGGTCAGACCGGGGAAGTAGATGTGCAGGGACACGGCCGGTTCGAGCGCGTCGTTGATCACCTCGTGGGCGTATCCGGGCGCGAACACCCGTACTTCGCCGGGGGTGAGCACCCGGGTGGTCCCCGTGGCGGCGCCTCCGGCGGAACCGCGCCCCCGCGCCCCCGGGCCCGGCGCGCTGCCCGCCCCGGCGGGGTCGGCCGGAGCGGCCGGGGCCGGGACGATGCGCTCGGTCCGCTCGGTGAGCCGGCCCCGCAGGACCGTCAGCACACCGGACGAGAGCCCGTGGTCGTGCAGCCCGCTGTCCTGTCCGGGCACCCAGGACAGCAGCCACACCTCGTATCCGGGGCCGGTTCGGAGGCGGTGGTACCAGCGGCTGGTGGCGTCGTATTCGACGAGCCCTTCCCACTGGGTGCGATCGGCCGCGACCGCGCGCGCGAGCCCGGCGAAGTCGGCCACGGTGGAGGGGTGTTCCCGCGGCGGCTGGAGAAGGTGCTGTACGGAGAGGATGTCGCCGGCGATCTGGAGGTCGCTGTCGTTGTTCATGAGGCTGCGGTGATCCCTCGGCAGGAGAGTCGGTCCTCCGCCGCGCTGCGGACGGCGGGGACGACGGAAACAACGGGAAACAACGGAAATGCATTACGGGGAAGAGGGGCGGCGCCCGGAGCCCTACGGCTTCAACGGAGCGTCGTCACTGAATTCCGGTCAGTGGCCGCAACAACAACGACAGCGAGTCTGCACAGCGCTGCGGAACCCACGGACGGGGGTCGCGAGAGGCGCGGAGGCTGCTGACATGCCACCCACGGTGACGGGTGCCCGGCTTTGATGTCAACTCGATGACCGGTTTGGCGGAAATCTTTCACCTCATCCGGTTACGGAGCGCGCAGAAAGGTTTATGCAGCGCAAGGGTTGTGGAGACATCGCGCACGAACCACCTCATCCCCACCTCACCCCTACTCCTCCCGGTCGCGGTCGCGGCCGGGCTGTGATCCGGATCGCTTCACCGGTTCGACCGCAACACGGCCGAAAGTGTTGACGTCTTCCCGTTCGAGGGCGGGGGGAGTGTGCGGGATCCCAGCGGAAGCGAGACATGTGGCAAGTGTCAGATTTTTGCTGATTTGAACACTTTCCGTATACCCTTGGTTCCGCAGAGTGAATACAGGGCCCAATAGCAGATCTCCGCTTGACGGCCCCGGAGCACACACTTGTAATTTCACTCGTGTCGTTCGGCCGAATCGATCACGGCAACATCACGGGGACGCCAAGACAGACGAGGGGCGCACATGACCGAGCTGTTCGAACAACTGCTGGTCGAGGACGCGGACGATGAAATCGGCTGGCAGGAGCGCGCGTTGTGCGCCCAGACCGATCCCGAGTCCTTCTTCCCCGAGAAAGGCGGCTCCACACGCGAGGCGAAAAAAGTCTGCCTGGCGTGCGAAGTCCGCTCGGAATGCCTTGAGTACGCGCTGGCTAATGACGAGCGTTTCGGTATCTGGGGCGGTCTCTCGGAACGGGAACGCCGCCGGCTGAAGAAAGCGGCGGTCTGACCCCACCGGCCGAGGCGCCGGGGCGCCTCCCGCTGGGGTTCCTCGCGCCCAGGTCCCCCGGGGACCCTGTTTCCCACGGGGTGCGGGCCCCCGGGGGTGTGCCTTTCCCCCTGGGGGTGTGCCTTGCCCGCGGGGTGCGGGTTGCTTCTGCGCCTCAAACGCCGGCGGGGCTGAAAAGCTTGTGACCGTTGCTTCGTGGGGTCGTGACCCGCCTTGTCTGGGTTCGGGTGGGTCGTGGGCCTCCGGGCTCACCTCCTCGCGGCCTGCGATGCACCGCCCCGGGGGCAGCCTTGCTTGTCGCAGTCCGCTGCGGGGGCGACCCTGCACCCCACTCCCACGTGATCCCGACTTGAGCAGGCGGTCAAAGCCCCTGGTGGTGTCGCCGTCACCGGGGGGAGAGATGTCTTGCGGTCACCCGGGACGGAAGGTGTACCCCACTCGGGGTGCGGTCACCACCCCCGGAGGGTGTGCCCCTCTCGGGGTGCGGTCACGCTCCCGGGGATGTGTTCACCCCGGAGTAGGGGCTTACCTGTCGGCGGCTTGGGGTCCGGGGCATCCATGCAACGGGTCCGTGGGGAGGGGGGTGCAGGGTCGCCCCCGCAGCCACGGGCGACCAGACCGATGCGCTTCAGGGCGGTGCATCGCACGTGGCGAGGAGGTGAGCCCGGAGGCCGCCGACCTGCCCGAACCAGACAGGACCGGGTGACGACCCCACGAAGAGCGGGACTCGACCATCCCCGAGGCACCCGCACCAGGCAAGGGCCGCAGGCACAGGTACCCAGGGGCGCGAGGAACTGCGCGACAAGCCACCCACCGGCCGCACCCGGACACCAAAGCTCAGCCACCCACGGCGCCCCCACCCCCAAGCCCCCAGCGGGAGGCGACCCCGCAGGGCAGCCCCTCCCACCGGCCACGAGCCCACCGGACCGCCCTTCTCCGGGGCGCCCGGCCAACTCGCCTTTCCCGGAAGGGAAACCCACCCCGCGGCGAACCGATATCGTGGGCCCCCGTCCCAGACGCTGACGCGCCCCCCACCGCGCGCTCCCGTCCCCGGCCGGAGGGCCTCACCCCCATGTCCGCCCCGCTGCCTGTCCCTTCCACCGCGTTCCGTACGGCCCATCCCGGTACCTTCCCGCGACACGTCATCACCGCGGTCCTCGTCTCCCACGACGGCGCCCGCTGGCTCCCGGAGACCCTCGCCGGGCTCCTCGGCCAGCGCCGTCCCGTACAGAACCTCATCGCCGCGGACACCGGCAGCGCCGACGAGTCCGCGCATCTGCTGGCGCAGACACTGGGCGCCGAGCGGGTCCTGAACCTCGCCCGCCGTACCGGATTCGGCACCGCCGTCGACGAGGCCGCGCGCACCGCCGGTGTCCTCGGCCCCGACGACCTGCCCTATCTCAGGCGGCCCAGCGGCTGGGATCCCGCCACCCGGACCTGGCACGACGACGCGTACGACATGCCGGAGCTGCCGTACGGCGAACCCGTCCAGTGGCTCTGGCTGCTCCACGACGACAGCGCCCCCGAACCGACCGCCCTCGCCGAACTGCTCACCGCCGCCGAGGCCGACGAGCACGCGGTGATCGTCGGCCCCAAACTCCGCGGCTGGTACGACCGAAGACAGCTGCTCGAAGTCGGCGTCTCGATCGCCGCCAGCGGCCGCCGCTGGACCGGCCTCGACCGCCGCGAACCGGACCAGGGCCAGCACGACCAGGTCCGGACCGTGCTGTCGGTCTCCTCCGCGGGCATGCTGATCCGCCGCGACGTCTACGACGCGCTCGGCGGCTTCGACCGGCGGCTGCCCCTGATGCGGGACGATCTCGACCTGTGCTGGCGCGCCCACCGGGTGGGCCATCGGGTACTGATCGCCCCGGACGCCGTGCTCCGGCACGCCGAGGCCGCCACCCGGCAGCGCCGTACCGTCGACTGCGCGGGCCGCTCCGCCGCCTCCCCGCACCGGGTCGCCAAGGCCGGCGCGGTTCACACCCTGCTGACCAACACCCATGCCTCCGCGCTGCCCTTCGTGCTGCTGCGGATCGCCGTCGGCACGCTGGTCCGCACCCTCGCGTACCTCGTCGGCAAGGCCCCCCGCCACGCCGTCGACGAGGTCGCCGGACTGCTGTCGGTGCTGCTCCGCCCGGCCCGGGTGCTGTCCGGCCGGACCGCGCGCCGCCGGGCCAGGGCGGCCGCGGCGGGTGCCGCCGTCGAAGCGCCCGAACTGCGCCCCCTGTTCCCGCCGGCGGGCGCCACCGTCAAGGCCGGTTTCGAACGGGTCATGGGCAGGCTGAGCCGCTCCCGCCCCGATGCCGCTCCGCTCCCCGGACCCGCCCCCGACGGCGACGATGCGGAGCCTCCTGAAGCCGGGAGATTCCCCCGCCTCCGGAAGATCGCGCTGAGGCCCGCGCCGGCCCTCTTCACCGTTCTGGTCCTCGTCACACTCGTCGCCTGCCGGGGCCTGTTCGCGCCCGGTGCCCTCGCGGGGGGAGCACTGCTGCCCGCTCCCGCCGACGCCGCGGGTCTGTGGGAGCGGTACGCGGACCAGTGGCATGCCCTGGGAACGGGCGGCACCCAGACCGCCCCGCCGTACCTCGCGCTGCTCGCCGGTCTCGCCGCGCTGCTGTTCGGTTCCACGGGCCTGGCCGTGACCGTGCTCCTGGTCTGCTCGGTGCCGCTCGCCGGTCTGACCGCCTATCTGGCCGCCCGCCCGCTCATCACGTCCAGGCTGCTGCGGGCCTGGGGAAGCCTGCTCTACGCACTGCTGCCCGCCACGACCGGAGCCCTCGCGTCCGGCCGGATCGGTACGGCGGTCCTCGCGATCCTGCTGCCGCTCGCCGCCCGCACGGCGGTCACCGCCCACGGCCTCGGCTCCGGTCCCGCGACCGCCGCACCCCGCTCCGGCCGCCGCCGCCCCACCCGTCTTCTCCCTGCCGCCCTCACCCGCGCCCTTCCGACGGCGGCCCCGGCCTCCGCGACGGCAGCCGGACATTCCACCGCCGCCCCCGGTCCCGTCCCCGGGCCCACTCCCGCCGACAGCCGCGCGGCCTGGCGCGCCACCTGGACGTACGCCCTGCTGCTGACCGTCCTCACCGCCTTCACACCCGTCGTCTGGCCCCTCGCCGTCGTCCTCGGCGCGGGGGCGCTCGCGGCACGCCGTGGCGATCCCGCACCCGCCTGGCCGCGGTTCGCGGCCGCCGTACTCACCCCGGTGGTCCTGCTCGCCCCCTGGTCGCTGACCCTGCTGACCGGACCGTCGGGCCTCCTCCGCGAGGCGGGGCTCCACCTCGGCGACGGCACCGCGTCCGCGCTGGACCTGCTCACCCTGAACCCGGGCGGCCCCGGGACGGGCGGCACCCTCCTCCTCGCCGGACTGCTCCTCGCCGCGCTGACCGCACTGATCCGCGAGGAGCGGCGGTTCGCGATCCGTACCGCCTGGGCGGTGGCCCTGGCCGGATTCGCCCTCGCGGCCCTCGTCAACGGTTCGGCCTGGGCGGGCCCCGCGACCCTGGTGTACGGCATCGGCCTGATCACCGCCGCCTGTCTCGGCGCGGAACTCGGCCGTACCCGGGTCTCCGCCCGCGACTTCGGCTGGCGCCAGCCCCTCGCCGTACTGATCGCCGTGCTCGCCGCTCTCGCCCCCGTCCAGCTGGCCGTGGGCTGGGCGTCCGGCGGCGCGGACGGACCGCTGGAGCGCCGGGACCCGGTCCAGGTCCCCGCCTTCGTCGCCGAGGAGAGCGGGACCAGCGACCAGCCGCGCACGCTCGTCCTCGGCGGTACGGAGCCGGGGCGGGTGCCGTACGCCCTGGTACGGGGCTCGGGCGCCCGGCTCGGCGACGCCGAACTCACCCGCGCGGCCGGTGGCGACCCCCGGCTCGACCGGGTGGTGGCCCGGCTCGTCGCGGGCTCCGGTGCCGACCAGGCCGCCGAGCTGAGCGGGTACGCCATCCGCTATGTGCTGGTACGCGACGGAGCACCCCCGCGGATGTCCCGGGTCCTCGACACCACCCCCGGGCTGACCAGGCTCAGCCGGGTCGACGGCAGCGCGCTGTGGGGAGTGGACCGGCAGATCGCCCGGGTCACCGTCGTGGACGGTACGGCCGACCCGCTGCCGGTCCCCTCGGGGCCGGTGGACGTACGGGTCGAGGTCCCGGCCGGCGGCCCGGACCGGCTGCTGCGCCTGGCCGACCGCGCGGACACCGGCTGGCGGGCCACGCTGAACGGCGGGCAGCTCCCGAAGCGGACCGTGGACGGCTGGGCCCAGGGGTTCGAACTCCCCGCCGAGGGCGGCAGGCTCGTCGTCACGTACGAGGAGTCCGCCGGGCACACCGGCTGGCTCCGGACCCGGCTCGCGCTGGTGGCCGTACTGGTGGTGCTGGCGCTGCCGGGCCGCCGCGGCCGGAGCGACGACGACCTCCCGGACGAGCCGGAGCCCGTCCCCACGGGCGTACCCGGCCCGCGAACCGACGCGACACCGCCCGCCGCCGGGGCGTACATCCCCGCACAACCTCCCGCGGCATCCGGCGGATCCGCCCCCACGGGCGCGGCCCCGGACGACCGGGCGGGCTCCGGCGCGCACGCTTCTCCGGGTGCGTCCCGGTCCGAGCCGGGCGCCGGTACGGGCTCCGCCGCGTACGGCCGGGTTACGAGCCCCGGCGCTCCCGGCACGGCCCCGTCCGCCCGGGACATCGGTACGGACCCGGCTCCTGACGGCCACGGCACCGGCCCCGGCACCCCGGAGGACACCCGCGGACCTGGCGGCGCCGACCGGGTTCCGGCCCGGCCCGCCTCCCTGCCCCGGCAGCAAGCCACGAAACCGCACGATCCGCCGCCGTACGCCACGCCCGCCGGGACCGAAACCACCGGCGCCCCACACCCCTACGACGGTCGGCCTCACGACGACCGTTCCTACGAGAACCGGTCCCACAACGACCGGCGCCACGACGACCGGTCCCACGAGGACCTGGCTGCCGCCCCCCTGCCCACCTTCTCCACTCCGGCCTTCCCCCCTCCGCCCGTCACCCGGCCCGCCGGTGACCGGACCGACGGCGAGGGGACCGGGACCATCCCCCGGCCCGCCGACAACGCGACCCGAGGCGAGTCCGAGTGAAGCGCACGCTCCAGCTCCACCCCCAGCCCCTGCTCGCCGCCGTCGCCGCGCTCGCGGCGATCACCGGAATCGCCGCTCTGACCGGCCCCGGTACCCCGGAGGGCAATGCCCGGGCGGCGGCGCCCGCCCGGATGCCGGTCGAACGGTCCATCCTGCTCTGCCCCTCGGCCGGGGCGCCCGACGCGGCGGCCGGAACGCTCTACACCTCCTTCACCCCGAACGCCCCAGCCGGGCGCGCACCGTCCGGGTCCGCGCCATCCGGGTCCGGGACGACCACGAACCCCGGCGCGACCACGCCGGGACCGTCCGCGCCCGCGGTGACCCCCGCGCCCGGAAAACCCGGCGACGCATCGGGTTCCGCACCGGCCCCGGCCCCGGCACCGGCAGGCTCCGCGCCCGCCCGCCCCGCCGCCGGCATCGCGGAGCTCCGTCCCGCCGGGGCTCCCGTGCCCGCCCCCGAGGGACCGGAGAGGCGGCCGGAACCGAACCGCTCGCGCTCCGGGGGAGTGCCCGGAGCCACGGGCGACGGACCCGGCGCCCCGCCCCGCCCCGTACTCTCCGCCGAGCGGCCGGGCGCCCCGGTGACGGTCCGCGCGGGCCGCGGCGAGGCCCCGGCGCTCATCGGCACCGCCACCGCCGCCCTGGCTCCCGGCTGGACCGCCCAGCAGACCACCGTCCTGCCGTCCGGGCCGTCCCGCGGCCTCCTCGGCACCACCTGCTCCGCGCCCGACACCGGCTTCTCGTTCCCCGGCGTATCGACCGCCCGGGGCCGTCAGGACTATCTCCACCTCACCAACCCCGACGACACCCCCGCCGTCGCCGATATCGAGATCCACGGCCGGGACGGACTGGCGCCCAGCAGCTTCCCCGACGGCATCCCGGTCCCCGCGGGCGCCGGCATCCCGGTCCTGCTCTCGACCCTGACGCCCGCTCAACTCCCGGACGCCACACTCCGGGTGACCGTCCGCGCGGGACGTGTCGGCGCGGTCGTACGGGCCGCCGAGGACACCATGGGCGGCGACTGGCTGGCCGCGTCCGCCGAGGCGTCGCCCACCGCCGTACTGCCCGGCATCCCCGCCGACGCCACCTCCGTACGCCTGGTGGTCTTCGCCCCCGGTGAGGACGACGCCGAACTGAGGGTCAGGCTCGCGGGCCCCGGCGGGACGATCGTGCCGGTCGGACACGAGAGCATGCGGGTCCGGGCCGGGACCACGGAGAGCGTCGAACTGAAGGGCGTCACCAGGGGCGAGGCGGGCTCCCTCCTCCTCGACCCCGCCGAGACGGACCGCCCCACTCCGGTCGTTGCCGCGCTCCGTGTCGTCCGGGGCACCGGTACGGCACGGGAGGTGGCCTACATTCCCGCCACCGGTCCCGTCGGCGACCGGGCGAGCGCCGCCGACAACCGGGGCACCGGCACCACCCTTGCCCTCACCGCCCCGACGGCCGCGGCCCGGGTACGGGTGACCACGTCACCGCCCGCGGCGCCCGGCACCACGGAACCCGCACCGGCGGTACGGACTTACACAGTTGCCGCGGGCACCACCTTGGCCTTCACCCCGTACGCCCCCGGCGGGCCGAAGGGCACTTACGCGCTCACCGTGGAAACCCTGTCGGGCGGCCCGGTGTACGCGGCGCGCACCCTCGCCCCGCCCCTCGGCAAGGTCCGGATGTTCACGGTCCAGACCCTCGCCGACGACCGGGCGACGGTACCGGTGCCCACAGCGGAACGCGACCTGTCCGTCCTCGGCGACTGAACGCCGGTGTAGGAACGCCGGTGTAGGAACGCCGGTGTAGGAACGCCGGTGTAGGAACGCGGGATCCGGACGGCTACTGCTGGTCGGGGGAGCGCAGGACCCGCAGATGCCCCCGGCGGGCGACCTCCATCGGGTCGGCGGCACGCCGGGCCGTCTGCCCCTCGGCCGCCGCGCGCCCCTGCGGACGCGCCGCCTCGCGTACGGCGTTGGCGAGCGCTTCGAGATCGTCACCGCTGGGCCGGGGCGGAGCCGAGCCGTCGGTGAGGCGTACGACTTCCCAGCCGCGGGGTGCGGTCAACCGCTCGCTGTGTTCGGCACACAGGTCGTAGCAGTGGGGTTCGGCGTACGTGGCGAGCGGACCGAGGACCGCAGTCGAATCGGCATAGACGTACGTCAGTGTCGCGACGGCAGGGCGGCCGCACGCGGTGCGCGAACATCGACGTACAGGGCTCACGAGGTTGGACGGTACCGCACTCTTGAACGGGCTGCGACGACTCTCCATCAGCTCACTCCACCGTGTCGTGATGCGAACCGGGTTTCGGAGGATCCCGCGAGACCCCTTCTGACCTGCAATGAAGGGCCCGATGCCGGTGGTGTTACGGCAGGTGAACCGGTCATGACGTGACGTAAATCAGGTCATTCACGCAGGAGCTGATGATCGTCGGCAGACAGGCAACCGACGTCAAGCACTGCCTGAACGGTCAATTGCCGACAATCCACACCGCCGTGCACTCCGGCGCCGCCCCGCAGCCGCGCGGGCTCCGCTCCCCGTCCACCGCCTCGCCCCCGGTGTTCACCCCCGCCCCTCTGCTCTCTCCGATGCTCTCTGCCCACTCGGGCGTTCGCCCATTCCCGTCTTCTCCTCTCCTTCACGCCGTCAACCGCCCGCCCGGTTCCGCCCCTCCTTCCTTCTCCCTCCTACGGCGCCCGGTCACCGCCCTCCGACGACCCGGAACCTCCACGCCCACCGGTCCGCCCGGTCGCCCGCTTCCCGGACCCGAATTCCCCCTCCGCCCGCCCCTCACCGCTTCCTTCGGCTCTTCGCGCCTGCCGCCGTATCTCTTCCCCTCCTTCCCCTGCCTCCTTGTTCTCCCGCGCCCGGCCTCCGGTCTCCTCCTCCGTCTCCGGTCTCCCTTCCCTCTCCCGGCTCCCGCCCCCGGGCTCCCGGGCTCCGGCGTCCCGTCCCCGCCTCCCCTCCGGTGGCAGGGCAGAGGCGAGGCCGGAAGCGGCGGCCACAGGGCGCCTGCCTCACGGACCCCCGTACCAGGGCGGCCGCCGCTCCCCGCCGGTGGCGACTCCCGCCCCGGCCGCCGGCCCCCGGCTACCGGGTTCTCGGCCCCCGGCCCCGGCCCGTTCTCCGCCGCCCGCCCGGAGGAGCGCCCGGCCCACTCCCACCAGCCCGCTCCCACCAGTCGGCCCGCCCGGATCAGGACCGCCGCCCGCCCTTGCCCGGCCCGCCGGCCGTGACCCGGTGCCCCGCACCCCACCTGCGGCCCCTCCGGCCCGCCCCGCCCACCCCCGAGCACCGTCTCTGCCCGTGCAGGGGTCCCGGGAGAGCTACCCTGCGTGAGTGATGGACAGTTCCGTACCTCCGCACGCGGGGGAGCCCCGTCCGGTCGGGTCACCCGCGCGGCCGGACCAGGGAGCGGGCCCCGGGTCCGCCGCCGCGTCCGGTGCCGCCGCCACTCCGGAACCCCCCACCGGCCCCGGCACTCCCGGAGACCCGGCCCCGGCACCCGGCGCCGGCCCGGACCCCGAGCCCGGCCAGGACTCCTCCGGCCCGGGACCGGAAGGCGCCGACCCCGGATCGGGACCCGGTTCCGGCTCGGGCCGGGCCCCCGGCCGGGGACCCGGGGGCGAGCCGAGGCCCCGGCACCGCGACCGCCACGGACGCGGCATGCGCGGCCCCGTCGCCCCGCCCCAGGTCCCCCTCTCGGTCAGCCGGTCGGACTCCTTCCGCGATCTGGTGCGCGATTCGGTCGAGCGCCTCGAACGCCGCCTGCCGCAACTGGCGGACGTCGACTTCGTGGTCCAGGAGGTCCCGGTCCTGGGGCCGGCGGACGACCCGGGCTCAGGGGTACCGCTCGGCGGAACCCTCCCGGAGGGGAAGGGCGAGCCCGCGCGAGTGGTCGTCTACCGGCGCCCGGTCGAGATCCGGACCAAGAACCGGGAGGAGCGGGCACTGCTGGTCCACGAGGTCGTCGTGGAGCAAGTGGCGGAACTTCTGGGGCTGGCGCCCGAATCGGTGGACCCGCGGTACGGCCAGGACTGACGTACCCGGATAATTTGCTCCGACCACCACACAGACCCGAGGGAAGGCTGGCCCCGTGGCTGCTGCTGATCTGTCCCGGATCGTAAAGGCGTACGACGTCCGTGGCGTGGTGCCGGACCAGTGGGACGAGGCACTCGCCGAACTGTTCGGCGCTGCCTTCGTCCAGGTCACGTCGGCCGACGCGATCGTCGTCGGGCACGACATGAGGCCCTCGTCGCCCGGGCTCTCGGGCGCGTTCGCCCGTGGCGCGGCGGCCCGCGGAGCGGACGTCACGCTGATCGGACTCTGCTCCACCGACCAGTTGTACTTCGCCTCCGGCCACCTCGGCCTGCCGGGCGCCATGTTCACCGCCTCCCACAACCCCGCCCAGTACAACGGCATCAAGATGTGCCGGGCCGGCGCGGCGCCGGTCGGCCAGGACACGGGCCTCTCCGAGATCCGCGCCCTGGTCGAGCAGTGGGCGGACGGGGGCGCCCCCGCACCGGTGGCCCGGCCCGGCACCGTCACCGAACGGGACACCCTGGAGGAGTACGCGGCTCATCTGCTCTCCCTCGTCGACCTCACGGCCATGCGTCCGCTGAAGGTCGTCGTGGACGCGGGCAACGGCATGGGCGGCCACACCGTCCCGACGGTCTTCGCGGCCCTGCCGGTGGACCTCGTGCCGATGTACTTCGAGCTGGACGGCACCTTCCCCAACCACGAGGCCAACCCCCTGGACCCGGCGAACATCGTCGACCTCCAGGAGCGGGTGCGCGCCGAGAACGCCGATCTCGGTCTCGCCTTCGACGGCGACGCCGACCGCTGCTTCGTCGTCGACGAGCGCGGCGAAGGAGTCTCCCCCTCGGCGATCACCGCCCTGGTCGCGGCCCGTGAACTGGCCAAGCACCCCGGTGGCACGGTCATCCACAATCTGATCACCTCCTGGTCGGTTCCCGAGGTCGTCCGCGAGAACGGCGGCACCCCGGTCCGCACCCGGGTCGGCCACTCCTTCATCAAGCAGGAGATGGCCAACTCGGGCGCGATCTTCGGCGGCGAGCACTCGGCGCACTACTACTTCCGCGATTTCTGGAACGCCGACACCGGCATGCTCGCCGCGCTCCATGTCCTGGCCGCCCTCGGCTCCCAGTCCGCCCCGCTGTCGGAACTCGTCGCCCAGTACGACCGCTATGCCGGCTCCGGCGAGATCAACTCCACCGTCGAGGACCAGGCCGCCGCGACCGCCGAGGTACGTGCCGCCTTCGAGTCGGTCCCCGACGCCGAGATCGACACCCTCGACGGGCTGACGGTCACCACCCCCGACTGGTGGTTCAACCTCCGCCCCTCCAACACCGAGCCCCTGCTCCGTCTCAACGTCGAAGCCAGGGACTCCGCCACCCTGGCCAAGGTCCGTGACGAGGTCCTCGCCTTGGTCCGCCGCCCCTGACCTGTGATTACCCTGCCGACCCCGGCGGCAGCCGTCCGCCGGGGTCTTTAGCCCGATCGTGTGGACCGGGCGCACCCGGGAACTCTGCCGCACCGAACCGCCCATCAGCTCTGATGCCGACCCGGGCGCCGACCCGGGGCGCGCCCCGCGCCCCGGGTAGCCCCCGGACCGATCCGCCCGGCTCCGGCCCCTCCCGTCCGGGCCCGCGCCGGAACCACCACCTCCCCCCGGTCCCGCCCCGACCCCGGCCGCCTGGCCCCGTTCCCATCCGGTCCCGGCGCCGCCGGAAGGCACCCCCCGGCCCCGGCCCGGGCCGTCGCCCCACGCCCCGCGGACCACCTCCCGTCGCTCCGCACCCGTTCGCGCGGGGCCGCACGGGACCGGACCGCGGGAAGCGGTGGAATCAGGCCCGCGCCCTCACCCACCGGGCCGCACCGCTCACCGCCCACCGCTCGGCACCCCTACCGGATCCGCACCCCGCGCACCCGCCCACCGGGCCCCGGACCGGCCCCGGACCGGAGCGCGGCCCCATGGCCGCACACCTGCCCGTCCGCCCGCGCTGCTCGCCCGCCCAGCCGCCCACCCGCCCGCGCCGCCCGCAACCGGACGACGCCCGCCCCACCGGCGTACCGCCCCGGCAGCCACCCCATCCCCACCCGCCCCGTCCGACCGTCCGGCCACCTCTCACTCACCCCAGAACGCGCCGCCCCCCTCCCCCCGGCGGTACGCTGACGTGGCCCGATCGACCGACCGCCCCGCGTTCCCGGCCGGCCGGACGCCACGACCCGGACCGCAGCCCCGGAGCTTGCCCCGGAGCACGACCGCGACGACATGTCACCACGACACCTCGGAGCACCGGCCGTGACGACCGTGACGACCGCGCCGCCCCCGGGACCGGACCGGCGGACCACGGACGGCCGGGCCGCCCGCCGCCGCCGCGGCACCGCCGACCCCGAAGGGACCCACCCCATGCCGCTCGAAGCCGGCCTCCTCTCGATCCTCGCCTGCCCGGCCTGCCACAGCGCCCTGGAGGACCTGTCCGAGTCCGACACCCCCGAGCTGGTCTGCACCGGTACGGAGTGCGGTCTCGCGTACCCCGTACGGGACGACATCCCCGTCCTCCTCGTCGACGAGGCCCGCCGCCCCGCCTGACGGCACCCGAGCCCGCGACCACACCCCCGCAAGGGCCCCAACCGGAACGGCCCTCACCCGAAACGGCGATCGGAGGCCCCGCCCCATGCTCGACGAGTCACTCCTCGACGACCCGGAAGCCCTTGCCCGCGCCGACCGCCGGGGCCTGCTGCGAGGCGCCGCCGAAGCCGGTGCCCGGGTGCGGACGGCCGCCCGGCACGCCGCCGAGGCGGGCATCGCCGAACTGAAACCGGAAGGCCGCCCCCGCGCCGTCATGGTGGCCGGCGCCGGAACGGCGGCCACCGGAGTGGCCGACCTCGTCGGCGCCCTCGCGGGCGCGAGCGCCCCCGTCACACGCCTCCATCCCACCGGCGTCGCCCCCGCGGCGGGAGCCCTCCGCTGGGCCCTCCCCGGCTGGGCGGGCTCCCTCGACCTCCTGCTGGTCGTCACCACCGACGGCGGCGAACCCGGCCTCGACCTCCTCGCCGAACAGGCGTACCGCCGCGGCTGCACCGTCGTCGCCGTCACCCCCCAGCGCTCCCCGCTCGCCGAAGGCGTCGGCGGACGCCATGGCCTCGTCGTCCCCATGGCCACCCCGCCGTACGAGCTGTACGAGGGCTACGAGGAGGCCGTCCCGGCGGGCCCCGGCGCCCTCTGGGCCCTGTTCACGCCCCTCCTCGCGCTCCTCGACCGGGTCGGACTCCTCGAAGCGCCCCCCGAGGCCCTCGCCCGGGTCGCCGACCGCCTCGACCACACCGCGGAACGCTGCGGCCCCGCCATCGCCACCTACAGCAACCCGGCCAAGACCCTCGCCGCCGAGCTCGCCGACAGCCTCCCGCTGATCTGGACCGAAGGCGCCGCCGCGGCCCCGGCCGGCCGCCGCTTCGCCGCCGTCCTGGCCGAACTCGCCGGCCGCCCCGCCCTCGCGGCCGAACTCCCCGAGGCGCTCCCGGCCCACGGCATCCTGCTCGCCGGGGACTTCGCGGCCGGAGCCGACCCGGACGACTTCTTCCGGGACCGGGTGGAGGAGCAGCAGGCACTGCGCGCCCGGGTCGTCCTGCTCCGCGACCGGCCGACGGGCGGGCTGACCGCGGCCCCGGCCGCCCGCGAACTGGCCCTCGGCCACGACACGGCCATCAGCGAACTGGAACCGGAGGAAGGCAGCGAACTGGAGTCCCTCGCGGAACTCCTCGCGGTCACCGACTTCGCCGCCGTCTATCTGGCCCTGGCCACCCCGGCGACCCCTTCCTGACCCGTCGCCCTCTTTGCACCACACCACCCTCACCAGCACCGCCCGGCCGAAGGAGCCCTGCCGCCGAATGGACCGCCTCACCAACACCATCCGCCCGTACGCCTGGGGTTCCACGACCGCCATTCCCGAGCTTCTCGGCACCGACCCCACCGGCGAACCCCAGGCGGAGATGTGGTTCGGCGCGCACCCCGGCGCACCCTCCCACCTCGAACGCGGCCCCCTCGACCAGGTCATCGCCGCCGACCCGGTACGCGAACTCGGCCCCGAGACCGTCCGCCGGCACGGCCCCCACCTCCCCTTCCTCCTCAAACTCCTCGCCGCCGGCACCCCCGTCTCCCTCCAGGTCCACCCCGACCTCGACCAGGCCAAGACGGGCCACGCCGCCGAGGAGCGCGCGGGCATCCCCTTCACCGCCCCCCACCGCAACTACAAGGACACCAACCACAAGCCGGAACTGATCTGCGCCCTCACCCCCTTCGACGGGCTCTGCGGCTTCCGCCCCCCGGCCGAGAGCGCCGATCTGATCGCCGGTCTCGGCGTCGACTCCCTCCAGCCGTACGCCGACCTCCTCCGCGCCCACCCCCAGGAAGCGGCCCTGCGCGAGGTCCTCACCGCCGTGCTGACGGCCGACCGCACCGCGATCGCGGAGACCGTCGCCGAGACCGCGGCCGCGGCCGCCCGCCTCGGCGGCCCCTACACCGTGTACGCGGAGATCGCCCGCCACTACCCCGGCGACCCCGGTGTCATCGCCGCCCTCCTCCTCAACCACATACGGCTCCAGCCCGGCGAGGCCATCTATCTGAGCGCCGGCGTCCCGCACACCTATCTCAGCGGCCTCGGCGTCGAGATCATGGCCAACTCCGACAACGTCCTCCGCTGCGGACTCACGCCCAAGCACGTCGACGTCCCCGAGCTGCTGCGCGTCGTACGCTTCACGGCCACCGACGGCGCCGTACTGCGCCCCGAGGCCGACGCCGACGGCGCCGAGGTGTACGAGACGCCCGCGGCCGAGTTCCGGCTCTCCCGCCATCTCGTCGCCGCCGACGCCGCCCCCCGCGATCTGACCTCGGCCGGCCCGCAGATCCTCCTCTGCACCGCCGGACGCGTCACCGTGGGCGAACTGACACTCGGACCCGGCGATTCCGTGTTCGTACCGGCCGGGGAGAACACGGAGATCTCGGGCACCGACGGCGGCGCGGGGACACTCTTCCGGGCTACGGTGCCCGACTGACCCGCTTTCGCCGGTTACGGCTGCAACAATGACGCCCCTCAGTGATCGGGCGGCTACCGCACGCCACCGGCACCGGTGAACGGACTCCGGCATCCGCCGCTCCCGCCCCGGCCCCGGGGCCCGCCCGACGGGACCAGAGGGACCGGAGGGACACCCGGACATGAGCGCGTCAGGCGGGACCAAGGCGATCGTGGCGGCCCTCGCCGCCAACCTCGCCATCGCCGTGGCCAAATTCGTCGCGTTCCTCTTCAGCGGCTCGTCGTCGATGCTGGCCGAGAGCGTCCACTCCGTAGCCGACTCCGGAAACCAGGGGCTCCTGCTCCTCGGCGGCCGCCGCGCCCGCCGCGCCGCGACCCCCCAGCACCCCTTCGGCTACGGCCGCGAACGCTATATCTACGCCTTCCTCGTCTCCATCGTGCTCTTCTCCGTAGGCGGCATGTTCGCGCTCTACGAGGGCTACGAGAAGATCAAGCACCCGCACCCCGTCGAGGCCTGGTACTGGCCGGTCGGTGTCCTCCTCTTCGCGATCGCCGCCGAGACCGTCTCCTTCCGCACCGCCATCAGGGAATCCAACCCCCTGCGCGGCGACCGCTCCTGGCGCGAGTTCGTCCGCCACGCCAAGGCCCCCGAACTCCCCGTCGTCCTCCTCGAAGACCTCGGCGCCCTCGTCGGCCTGATCCTCGCCCTGGCCGGAGTCGGCCTCGCCCTCGCCACCGGCGACGGTCTCTGGGACGGCATCGGCACCCTCTGCATCGGCACCCTCCTCATCCTCATCGCCCTCGTCCTCGCCGCCGAGACCAAGTCCCTGCTCCTCGGCGAGGCCGCGAGCGCCGACGACGAACAGAAGATCGAAAACGCCGTCGTCGACGGCACCACCGTCACCCGGCTGATCCATATGCGCACCCTGCACCTCGGCCCCGAAGAGCTCCTGGTCGCCGCCAAGATCGCGGTACGCCACGACAACACCGCCGCCGAGGTCGCCGGCACCATCAACGCCGCCGAGGAACGCATCCGCGCAGCCTGCCCCATCGCCCGGGTCATCTACCTCGAACCCGATATCTACAGCGCGTCCGCCGGCGCAGGCACGGCCGACACCGCCGGCACCGGGCCCGCCGGGCCGCCCGCCACCACCTGATCCGGCTGTATCCGGCCATTCCTCCCACCCCCCGACCAGCGGCGTGTCCCGATCACGCCACCGCGCGGACTGGGGCCGTCCCCGGCGGGCGGTGTAGATTCGGAACGAGAGTCAGACGTCGCTGCTGATGGCGGTCGGGCGGTCCCCAGCGGACCGGCCGAGGGAGAGAGGGCCTCCGACGACTGCGCCGCGAGCGGCCCGGGCATCCCTGTGTCCACCGCCGCGGAGCCAGCCGCGCCCACCCTCGACCACCATTGAGGAGCAGTTCCGCATGACCACTGTCACCACCGGCCAGGACTTCAAGGTCGCCGACCTCTCCCTCGCCGAGTTCGGCCGCAAGGAGATCACCCTCGCCAAGCACGAGATGCCCGGCCTGATGGCGATCCGCAAGGAGTACGCCGACCGGCAGCCGCTCGCCGGCGCCCGCGTCACCGGCTCCCTCCATATGACGGTCCAGACCGCCGTCCTCATCGAGACCCTCGTCGCCCTCGGCGCGCAGGTCCGCTGGGCCTCCTGCAATATCTTCTCCACCCAGGACCACGCCGCGGCGGCCATCGCCGTCGGCCCCGAGGGCACCCCGGACAACCCCCGCGGAGTCCCCGTCTTCGCCTGGAAGGGCGAGACGCTCGAAGAGTACTGGTGGTGCACCGAGCAGGCCCTGACCTGGCCCGACTCGCCCACCGGCGGCCCGAACATGATCCTCGACGACGGTGGCGACGCCACTCTCCTGGTCCACAAGGGCGTCGAGTTCGAGAAGGCCGGCGAGGCCCCGGACCCCTCCACCGCGGACAGCGAGGAGTACGGCCACATCCTCACCCTCCTCAACCGCACCCTCTCCGAGAACCCGCAGAAGTGGACCCGCCTGGCGTCCGAGATCCGCGGCGTCACCGAAGAGACCACGACCGGTGTGCACCGTCTGTACGAGATGCACCGCGACGGCACCCTCCTCTTCCCGGCGATCAACGTGAACGACGCCGTCACCAAGTCGAAGTTCGACAACAAGTACGGCTGCCGCCACTCCCTCGTCGACGGCATCAACCGCGCCACCGACGTCCTCATCGGCGGCAAGGTCGCCGTTATCTGCGGCTACGGCGACGTCGGCAAGGGCTGTGCCGAGTCCCTCCGCGGCCAGGGCGCCCGGGTGATCATCACCGAGATCGACCCCATCTGCGCCCTCCAGGCGGCGATGGACGGCTACCAGGTCACCACCCTCGACGAGGTCGTCGGCATCGCCGACATCTTCGTCACGACCACCGGCAACAAGGACATCATCATGGCCGCCGACATGGCCAAGATGAAGCACCAGGCCATCGTCGGAAACATCGGCCACTTCGACAACGAGATCGACATGGCCGGCCTGGCCCGCATCCCCGGCATCGTCAAGGACGAGGTCAAGCCGCAGGTCCACACCTGGACCTTCCCCGACGGCAAGACGATCATCGTGCTGTCCGAAGGCCGCCTCCTCAACCTGGGCAACGCGACGGGGCACCCCTCCTTCGTGATGTCCAACAGCTTCGCCGACCAGACGCTGGCCCAGATCGAACTCTTCACCAAGCCCGAGGAGTACCCGACCGACGTCTACGTGCTGCCCAAGCACCTCGACGAGAAGGTCGCCCGCCTCCACCTGGACTCCCTGGGCGTCAAGCTCACCACCCTCCGCCCGGAGCAGGCCGCCTACATCGGCGTCGAGGTCGAGGGCCCGTACAAGCCCGACCACTACCGCTACTGACGGCCGGGCCCGCGGGCCCGTACACCGGCGCACCCACGGAACGCGCCCCGGCACCACCCGGCCGGGCCCGCCCGCATCCCGCGGACGGGCCCGGTCCCGGTCGGACGGCGACACCCCCGCGCCTCACCGCACAAGGACCCCGAAGCCCCCATGCCCCGCGGCCGCTATTCGCTCCACGATCCGCACGATCGCACCCCCCTCGGTGAGGAACACTTCCACTGCGCCCCCGGCCCGTCCGGCTGGCGGTACGTCTCCCGCACCACCACCCCCTCCGGCGACCCCACAGGCTCCGTCGACCTGGCCGTCGATGCCCTCGGGCGCCCCATCCGGCTCGAACTCCACCGAGCCGACTGGCAGGTCCGCGGCGGCGCACTCGACGGCGTCACCTGGGTCCGTACCGACCCCACCGGCATTTACGCCGACGAAGGAACGGCATCCGCCCACGCCTTCACCGGAACGTCCCCCGCCTTTCTCGTCGCCACCGCACGGCTGCTGCGTCTCACCCCCGGCTCCCCGGCGACCCGCGTCCGCCTCGTCGCGTTCACGGACCCCGTACTCGCCCCTCTCACCGTCGACCAGTCCTGGGCTCTGCTCGACAGTGAAGCGCACACCACCGACAGCGGCCCCCTCGTCGTGGACGCGTACCAGGTCAACGCAGTGGACACCGGGGAACAGCACACCGTCCACATCGCCGGGGACGTCGTTCTCGCAGCGCCCGGCATCGAACTCGAAGAGCTGGACACCCCGCCCTCGGTCTTCCCCTGACCAACGGCCCCCGCCGCGCGCCTCCGGCTACCCGGGCGGCACGAACCCCGTGGACCGCGTTCCCTCGCTCCCCGACCCGTCACCCCGCCGGGGCCCGTCCACGGGAGACGGCCGGTACTCCACCACGGACGGCGACAACGGCGCCCACCCCCGCGACTCCGTGCTCCCGTCCGCCCCCGGCGCACTCCACACACTGCCCGGAACCCCGGCCTCCACCGGGACCGCCCCATCGCCGACGGCCCCCGGCCCGAAAGCCCGCCGGGCGTCCCGTGCCTGCCGTTCCTGCACCACTGCGGCGAGAAACGCCGCCGCGGACAACCCCTCCGGAACGGTCGCACCCGTTCGTGCCAGCAACTCCTCCGCCAGCCTCGCCCCCATCGACCGGGCCACCGCGGGATCCAGCTGCTCCATCCGCGTCAAGTACTGCCGTATCGCGAGCCACAGCTCGTCCGGCACCCCCGAAAGGTCCACCCGGGCGAACCGTCCCGCCAGCCAGGGCGGCGGAGGCGGCACCCGGACGGTCCGCGTTCCCGGCACCCGCTCCCGTACGACCAGCGTGCCCGCGAACACATCCCCGATCCGCCGCCCCCGCGCGGAGACCAGCGACGCGATCACCGCGATCACACCCATCGTGACCACGATCTCCACCGCGCCCATCGCCCCGCGGACCAGCGCATGCCGGAACCGGACCGGACCGCCGTCGTCCCGCACCACCCGCAGCCCGCACAGCAGCTTCCCCAGGGACCGGCCCTTCGACAGGGTCTCCACGGCGATCGGACCGCCCACCGGCACCAGCAGGAACGCCGCGATTCCCAGCGCCCGGGCCGCCGCCGGGTCCAGCGAAGCCGTCGTCAGCGTCAGACCGAGGAGCACCACCAGAAACAGGCCCCACACCACGGCCAGATCGACGACCAGGGCCAACGCCCTGCTCGGCAGCTTCGCGGGCTGCAGTCCCAGTACGACCGCGTCTCCCGTCACCAGCCCACTCACCGCAGCCCCACCCCTCACCGTCCGCCCCTCCGGGCCTGCCCGGCCCCCGACTCCCTCAGTCTGCCCGGTCTGCCAAGCTGACCCGGAGCGCACCGCAGCAGTAGCCGCAGTCCGCACGGACGCCCCAGCGCCTGGAGCCGCAGCCCTATGGACCTCGACGTCTTCGTCTCAGCCCACCGAGCCGAGTGGGACCGGCTGGAGTACCTGCTGCGCCGGGGGCGCCGGCTCACCGGAGCCGAGGTAGACGAACTCGTCGCCCTCTACCAGCGCACCGCCACCCATCTCTCCCTGGTCCGGTCCACCGCCCCCGATCCGGCACTGACCGGCCGCCTCACCCGTCTCGTCGCCCGGGCCCGGGCCACGGTCACCGGCACCCGCCGCGCCGGCTGGCGGGACGTCTCCCGCTTCCTCGCGGCCGGATTCCCCGCCGCGGTTTACCGCACCCGTCACTGGTGGATCCCCGCCGCGGTCCTCTCCATAGCCGCCGCCGCGCTCATCGGCTGGTGGGTGGGGACCCATCCCGAAGTCCAGTCGGCGATCGCCGCCCCTGAAGCCCTGCGGGAGATGACCCGTCCCGGCGGCGGATACGAGACGTACTACTCCAGCAACCCCGCGGCGTCCTTCGCCGCCCAGGTGTGGACGAACAATGCCCAGGCCGCGGCCGTCTGCCTCACCCTGGGAGCCTTCCTCGGTATACCCGTGATCTGGATCCTGCTCCTGAACATGGTGAACCTCGGCATCGGCATCGGCCTGATGTCCTCGGCCGGCCGGCTCGACGTCTTCCTCGGCCTCGTCCTGCCGCACGGCCTTCTCGAACTGACCGCCGTTTTCGTCGCGGCCGGTACGGGACTCCGCCTCGGCTGGACGGTCGTCGACCCCGGCCCGCTCTCCCGCCGGACGGCCCTCGCGGAACGCGGCCGCGCCGCCCTCGGCATGGCGGTGGGCCTGGCCCTCGTCCTCTTCGTCTCCGGCCTCATCGAAGGCTTCGTCACCCCGTCCGGCCTGCCCACCTGGGCCCGTATCGCCATCGGCGTCGCGGCCGAGCTGGTGTTCCTCGCCTACGTCTACGTCCTGGGCGGTCGCGCGGCCCGCGAGGGTGAGTCCGGCGATGTCGAAGAGGCCGACCGCAACGCCCGGGTGCCCGTCGCAGCCTGATGTGCATCCGACCCCTCCGAGCTGCTACTGTCCTCACCTGCCCACAAAAACCATTGACATGGCTGGCGTGGGGAGGTAGATTCGAACGGTTGCCTCGGACTGGACACAGTCGAGCGCGAAGGTTAGTATCTAGCTCGCTCTGGTCGGGAATGAAGTTCCCGCAGAGCCATTCGACTCCTTATCCGGATCGCGAAGGCCGATTAGCTCGGCCGAAATGATTCTGATAAAGTCGGAGCAGCCGAAAGGCAAAGTCGAAAGACAAAAGGCCACTCCAACAGGCCGCTGGATCTGAAAGTCCGGACCGGAAACGGAACGGGAAAAGGATCTGGTAAGGTTGGAAACGCAAGACCGAAGGGAAAGCCCGGAGGGCCTGGTGAAAAGGGCCTGAAGGAAGCGTCCGTTCCTTGAGAACTCAACAGCGTGCCAAAAATCAACGCCAGATTAGTTGATACCCCGTTCC
>NZ_JBSFNQ010000045.1:0-70279 GCF_053981115.1 Streptomyces sp. NPDC003691
CCCTCGGCGGCCGGTACGTGACCGCCTGCGACGTGGGGACGTACGTCGCCGATATGGACGTCAGCGGGCGGGACTCCGGATTCTGATCCGGAGCCGGCCGGGGCCCTCAGCGGCTCAGTCGCCGCGCGCCGCGCTCTGCCGTCGTGCCGTCACCAGCAGGGCCGTACCCGCCAGGACCGCCGTACCGGCCAGCCCGCCGACCCCGACCAGGGCCATGGTGCGCGAGCCCGTATCGGCGAGCGCCGCGCTCTGCGCGGCACCGGTCACGGTGCCGCTCGCCGCCGCGCGGATCTGCCGGGTCACCACGTCCGGGTGCGACATCATCGACACATGGGAGGAGTCGATCTCCACGGTCTTCGACTTGGCCCGCTTCGCCTCCCAGCGTTCCAGGTCGGGGGCGATGGCCTTGTCGTGCTTGGAGACGACGAACCACGACGGGACGGTCCGCCAGGCCGCGCCCGGCGCGGCCTCCTCGAAGCACGCCTGGGCGATCGGCCGCTGCTCGACCGCCATCAGCTTCGTCTGCGAGACCGGCAGGTCGGCCGCGAACACGCTGTGGAACTTGTCCGTCTTGATGTACAGGTCGGTGCCCTTGCGGAGGCCGTCCGAGTACGGCACCGGGTTGAGGGCCGGCTGGAGTTCGCTGCCCTGGAACTTGGCGGCCAGGGTGCCCAGGTTCTCCCCCTTGTCGGGCATGAAGGCCGATACGTACACCAGGGCCCTGACGTTCGGGTTGCCGTCCGCCGCGCTGCCGATCACCGCACCGCCGTAGGAGTGGCCCGCGAGCACGATCGGCCCGTCGATGCTCTTCAGCACACTGGCGATGTACGCGGAGTCGGAGACGAGCCCGCGCAGCGGGTTCGCCGGGGCCAGCACCTTGTAGCCGTGGTCCGCCAGCTCCTCGGCGACCGCGCTCCAGCCGGAGGCGTCCGCGAACGCCCCGTGCACCAGCACCACCGTCGGCTTGACGCCCTTGGGGTCCGAGACCTCCTCGGCGGCGGGCAGCCCGGCCGCCACGGCGGGTGCGGCGGTGAGCGCCGAAGCGGACAGGGCGAGAGTGAGTGCCAGCGCCCGGGATATCCGGCGGCGGGACGGGGACACGGAAGTGGAGGACACAGCCATGGTCTGTTCTCGTTTCGTTCGGAGTGGGGCTGTCGTCCTCAGCGTTTTCGCCTCCGGTACGGGGCGCACGCCCCCGCGTGCCGGGAGAGTGACGGCCCGGACCGTCCGGGTGACGGCGGCACCCTCGGCGGCCGGTCCTCCGCCGGAGGCACCCCCGCCCGCCCCGGCCGCGAAGTCACCCCGGTGTGCCGGAAGGTGAGACCGGCCCGCGGAGGAACGCGGCCTCGGATCCGAAGCACACGATCAGCCCCCCGGGCGCGACGGCCAGTGCGCCGACGGCCGCGGGGAAGACGAGCGCGGAGCCGATCCGCTCCCGGGCGTCGAGGTCCCACAGCCGTACGGTGCGGTCCTCGCCGCCGCTGACCGCCACCGGGCAGCCGTCGACGACTGCGGTGGCCACCGCCCCGACCCGGCCGGTGTGACCGGTCAGGGGCGCGCCCGTCCGCCGGCCGGTGGCCAGGTCCCACACCCGGAGGGTTCCGTCCCTTCCCCCGGCGCTCACGGCGACGGGCCTGCCGCCGAGGACCGTGGTGGCCACCGCCTGGACGGCCCAGCCGTGCCCGGTGAGCGGAGCTCCCGTCTGCTGCCCGGTGATCAGATCCCAGCGGCGCAGTTCACCCGCGTAACCGCCGACGGCCGCCGGGCCGCCGGTGACGGCGACCGGGCGGCCGTTCACCACCGCGGTGGCCACGGCGTACGCGTCGGGGATCCCGGTCGCGGGCACGCCGACCGGTGCTCCCGTGACGAGGTCCCAGCGGCGCACGGTCCCGCGGAGTTCCGCCCGTGCCCCGACCCGCCGTGCCCCTGCCCTTCCTGCCCCGACCGCCCGGGGGCCGACAGCGACCGCGGTCGGGCATCCCGCCACCGTGGCCGCGGCGACCGCCACGGCTCCCGCGCCGCCCTCAGCCATGACCAGCGGGGGTCCGGCCGGCCGGCCGGTGGCCAGGTCCCGGCGGTGCAGGGCCCCGTCGTCCGCGGTGAGGACGACCGGGCGGCCGCCCGCCTCCATGACGGCGGCGGCCCTGACGGGGCCGGAGTGCCCGGGGGCGGGAGAGCCGACCGGCGGGCGCGGGGCCAGGTCCCATACGCGTACGGTCGCGTCGTCCATGGCGGTGACGGCGACCGGGCGGCCGCCGGCGACGGCCGTGGCGAGCGCGCGGGCCCCGCGGGCGGTGAACGGCTCCGCCACGGCCCGTCCGGTCGCCAGGTCCCGGATCCGCACCGTGCCGTCGGCCGTCAGGACGGCCACGACCGGGCGGCCGTCCAGCAGCGCCGTATCGAGGTGCCGGGCCCGCCCCGCCAGGGGGTCCCCGATGGGCCGCCGGGTGCTGAGGTCCCAGCGGCGCACCGTGCCGTCACTGCTGCCGGTGACGACGACCGGGCGGCCGTCGAGAACCGTGGCCGTCATGGCGGTCACGCCCCCGGTATGACCGGCGAGCGTACCGGCGGGCTGCCCGGTGGCGAGGTCCCACAGCCGTACCGAGGGCTCCAGCAGGGTCCGGGTCAGCAGGGCCGGACGGCCGTCCAGCACGGTGCTCGCCAGGTGCACGGCTCCCCGGTGGCCGGTGTGGATTCCGGCGATCCGGCGGCCCGTCGCGAGCTCGTGGACCTCCGTGACGGGGAAGTCGTGGCAGGCGTCGGCGTCGCCGTCGTCCGTCTGGACCGTGAACACCAGGACCGGGCGGCCGTCGAGCACCGCGGAGGCCAGGGAGTTCACAAAGACCCCGGGGTACCACACCCCGTCGGGCGGACAGCCCGGGCCGCCGGGGATCCCGGGGAAGGGGCCGCTGTCGACCCGCCCCACCGGCGGCCCCCCTGCCGGGTCCCACAGCTGGATGGTGCCGTCGTAGCCGCCGGTGACCACCACGGGACGGCCGTCGGCCTCCGCCGTGGCGAGCGACCACACGTCCGCCGAATGAGGCCGCCACATCTCGGTCTGTTCGCCGGTGGCCAGATCCCAGACCCGTACGGTCGGCTCCGCGGGGCCACCGGTCACCGCGACGGCGCGTCCGTCCGGCGTCGTCGCGGTCACCACGGCCGACAGCGGTCTCTCATGACCGGCCAGGGTGGCGAGCAGGCGCGGTGACACCTCGGAACCCGTCGCCCACGCCACCCGCCACTCCGGACCGCCGTCGCCCGGAACCGGCACGGCGGCGAGCCGGGCCGCCCGCCCCGGCGCGCCGTAACGGGCCGCGTCGAGGGCCAGCAGCCCGCGGCGCACCCGTGCGCCCGCGTCCCGGTGCAGATGCGCCGACTGCCGGTACACCGCCGCCGCCAGCCGCCCGGCAGGCCCCGGCACCGTGTCGAGCAGCGCAGTCACCCGGGCCGGATCCGCGTGCACCAGGACGCCGGGATCCACCTCCGGGGCCGGTACCGCGGAATCGGTCCCGGGGACATGGGGATTCGTATCGTCGGACATGCCCGCACGGTAGAAGCCCCCACCGACAGCCGACAGCCGACAGCCGACAGCCGGGTGCCCGGGTGCCCGGGTGCCCGGGGAGTCGGTGGAGTCCGTGGAGGGCGGGGAACGCCGCGTCCCGTCGGACCCGGCCGTACGCCGATTCCGTCACCCTTCCGTACGCGCCCCCGCCTACTCCCGCGCCGCGCCCCGGTCCTGGCGCACGTCCTGGTCCGGTGCCGGATCCGGTGTCCGGCGGCCTCCGAAGGCGCCCGCCGCGTCCGCCCGCCGCCACCACTCCGCGAGGGCGGTGTCGTCGAGGGACCGCCAGTCGGGCGCGCCGGTGACCAGCGCGCCGCCCAGACTGCGCCCCAGGTCCACCATGGCCCGGCCCAGTTGCTCCCGGGCCCGGTCGTAGGACCGCAGCGCGTCCGGCAGGGGCGCCCCGTCCCGCAGCGCCGCCTCCAGCAGGGTCGCGTCCTGCAGTGCCTTCACCGCGCCCGCGCCGGTATGCGGCCGGGCCACCGTGGCCGCGTCGCCGATGAGCGCGATACGGGCGGTCGCGCCGGGCGACGCGACGGCGTCGTACACCGGCTGGACGAACAGCTCGCCGGGCTCGGTCAGGTCGATCACCCGGCGCCAGAACGGCGGGAAGTGCGCGGCGGTGAGGGCCGCCAGACGCTCCCGCAGCGCGGCGCCGACCCGGCCCGGCGGCAGGCCTGCGGGGGAGTCCGGGAGCACACCGGAGCCGGGCGGCGGCACGGTGTACAGCACCCAGTTGATGCGCCGGCCCTCTCCGTCGCCGGGGATCCGGTAGAGCACGACATGACCGCCGGGGAAGACCACGTACGCGGCAGCTGCCGGATCCCAGAGCCCCGCGTCCGGCAGCCGGTCCTCCGGATAGGCGCCGCGCCAGGCGAGGTATCCCGCATAGCCGGGGCGCAGACCGGGGCTGACCGCGGACCGCACCACGGAGCGGTAGCCGTCGGCGCCCACGACCAGGTCGTAGGGGTGTACGGCGCCGTCGGCGGTGGTGAGGAGCGCGCCGCCGGGCGTCTCGGCGGCGGCGGTGACGGCGGAACCGGTACGGAACCGGACGGCCGCGGGCACCCGGGCCCGCAGCTCGCGCCAGAGGGGTCCCCAGTTGTACGTACGGAAGGCGAAGTGCTCGCTGTGGATCAGCCGTCCCAGCGGCCCGTCCGGACCGCCGTCGGCAGCGCGGACGTACCAGTGGCGCCCGCGCAGTCTCGTATGGGGAATGGCCGGGTCCAGATGGCCCGCGGCCGCCAGCTCCGTGTAGCGGCCCTCGTGGACGGCGACGCCGACGCCGCGGGCGGAGAGTTCGCCCGAGGTGCGTTCGTGGACGGTGATGCGGTGGTGGCCCGTGCGGTACAGGGCGAGCGCGGCCGCGCAGCCCGCGATGCTGCCGCCGACGACGGCGACGCGTGTTCCCGGCATGGGCCCATCATCGCAGCGCCCGGCAGCCGGACCGCGGCGCCGGGCGCTGTTTCGGCCGTACCGTCAGCCCGTCAGCCGTTCGTAGGCCGGCAGCGTGAGGAAGTCCTCGTACCGCTCGTCCAGCGCCACCTGCAACAGCAGGTCGTGGGCCTGCTGCCAGTGCCCCGCCGCGAACGCCTCCTCGCCCAGTTCGGCCCGGATCGCCGCCAGTTCGCCGGCGGCGACCCGCCGGGCCAGCTCCGGGGTGGCACGTTCGCCGTTCTCGAAGACGACGCCCGCGTTGATCCACTGCCAGATCTGGGAGCGGGAGATCTCGGCGGTGGCCGCGTCCTCCATCAGATGGAAAATGGCGACCGCGCCGAGGCCGCGGAGCCAGGCCTCGATATAACGGATGCCGACCTGTACGGCGTTGAGCAGCCCTTCGGAGGTCGGACGGGCGTCCAGGGAGTCGATCGCGATCAGATCCCCGGCGGCCACCGACACGTCCTCCCGCAGCCGGTGCTTCTGGTTCGGGCGTTCGCCGAGGACGGCGTCGAAGGAGGCCATGGCGATCGGCACCAGATCCGGGTGGGCGACCCAGGAACCGTCGAAGCCGTCCGCCGCCTCCCGGTCCTTGTCCGCCTTGACCTTCTCGAAAGCGACCCGGTTCACCTCGGGATCGCGCCGTGAGGGGATGAAGGCGGCCATGCCGCCGATGGCGTGCGCGCCGCGCCGGTGGCAGGTGCGGACCAGGAGTTCGGTGTAGGCGCGCATGAACGGGGCGGTCATGGTGATCGCGTTCCGGTCGGGCAGGACGAACTTCTCGCCGCCGTCCCGGAAGTTCTTCACGATGGAGAAGAGGTAGTCCCAGCGGCCCGCGTTGAGCCCGGACGCGTGGTCCCGCAGCTCGTAGAGGATCTCGTCCATCTCATAGGCGGCGGTGATCGTTTCGATCAGGACGGTGGCGCGGACGGTGCCGTGCGGGATGCCCAGATACTCCTGGGCGAAGACGAAGACGTCGTTCCAGAGGCGGGCCTCCAGATGCGATTCGGTCTTCGGGAGGTAGAAGTACGGGCCCTTGCCGAGGTCGAGCAGGCGCTGCGCGTTGTGGAAGAAGTAGAGGCCGAAGTCGACCAGGGCCCCGGGGACCGCGCTGCCGTCCGTCGCCCGCAGATGCCGCTCCGTCAGATGCCAGCCGCGCGGCCGCATCACGACCGTCGCCAGTCCGGCGTCCGGCCCGAGGGCGTACGACTTCCCGGTCCGCTCATCGGTGAAGTCGATCCGGCGCCGGAAGGCGTCGGCCATGTTCACCTGGCCGAGGACCACGTTCTCCCAGGTGGGGGCGGAGGCGTCCTCGAAGTCCGCCAGCCAGATCCGGGCGCCCGAGTTCAGCGCGTTGACCGTCATCCGCCGGTCCGTGGGGCCCGTTATCTCCACCCGGCGGTCCTCCAGCGCCGGGGGCGCGGGCGCGACCCGCCAGGAGTCGTCCGCCCGGACCGCCGCGGTCTCCGGCAGGAAGTCGAGCGTGCCGGTACGGGCGATTCCGGCCCGGCGCTCGGCACGGCGGGCGAGCAGTTCGTCGCGGCGCGGGGTGAAGCGCCGGTGCAGTTCGGCGACGAAGGCGAGGGCGGCCTCCGTCAGCACCTCCTCCTGGCGGGGCAGGGGGGCGGCTCCGGCGACGGTCAGGGGGGACGGCGCTGGTGCGGACACGGGCGGTCACTTCCTTCGGCGGGCGGTGCGGGAGGCGGGCCAGGAGATGATCAGCAATCAAAACGGATAGTAGTTTCCTCATCGTGGAACTACAAGGTGTGTTGTGCCGGTGCCGGGAAACCCCGGGCGGGCAGCTTGCGGTGCCGCCCCGCCCGGGCCGGCCCGCCGGATCACCCCAGGCGGTACAGATCGGCCGGCGTGTCGATGTCGTACGGCTCCGCCACATCGCCGCACTCCACCAGCGTCAGCCCGGCCGCGTGCGCCCGGAGATACGCCCGCGCGCCCCGGTCCCCGACCGCCTCCCGCGCGATCTCCGGCCAGTGGTCGGCGCCGAACAGCACCGGATGCCCGCGCTCGCCCCCGTACGCCGCCGACACCAGCGCACCCCGGCCGCCGTCCGCCGCCCGGACCCGGCGCACCGCGGCCGGCCCGATGCCGGGCTGGTCCACCAGCACCACCAGCACCGCTTCGGCCCCGGTCGCCGCCAGTGAGTCCAGACCCGCCCGCAGGGACGACCCCATGCCCCGGGCCCAGTCCGGGTTCTCCACCGGTACGGCGCCCGTCAGATCCGCCTCGGCGCGCACCCGCCCGGCCGCCGCGCCCAGCACTACATGCACCGGATCGCAGCCGCCCGTGCGCAGCGCCGACACCGCATGCTCCACCAGCGGCCGGCCCAGACGGCGCAGCAGCGCCTTGGGCCGCCCGCCCAGCCTGCGCCCGCCGCCCGCGGCCAGCACCAGACCCGCGACCGGTCCGTACTCCCGGCATCCGGGTTCCCGACTCCTTGCGTCCGCACTCATGGGCCCTCCCTACCCCACACCCGGCGGCGGCGCGCCCGCGCTGATGCCTGAGGGAACGGAGCGACGGCCGGTGCCCGAGTCAAGCCCGGTCAACCCAAGGTGTCCGACGGGCGGCTGATTCTGCTGTGTCCGGGGCGGAAGCCGGATCCGGCCACCTGTCGCGCCGGGGCCCGCTACGCCCGGAAAGAGGGGACCGACCTGCCCTTCCGGCGCGGGGACTTCGGCGCACCGGCCGGATCCGGCCCGGCTCCGGCGGTCATCTACCAGGGAAAATCGCCTGATTCGGACTCCGGTGGACAGGTCCTGTCCGATATCCCCGCACAGTCGGACGGCGCAGGCGCCGTCCAGCCCACATCCTGAAAACGGCCTGAATCATGCCTGCATCCGGGCTGATTTCCGTCCGCGGAGTGGCGCACACCACCCCGGATGCCGTTAACTGACCCGCAACTCTGGGTGGTTGAGTATCGACTGAGAGTCGTCGATGCGCCCGGTGGGCGGCGAGGGGGGTGTGGTCGGTTGCGGAGCGCGGGGCAGGCGCGAGTGACGGACAGCGGTGAGGACCCACGGGTGACCGGGCTGCGTGCCGCGGTCTCCCGGCTGCGCCGGGAGTTGGCGGCGCACCCGGGCCGGTTCTACGACCGTGAGGTCGCCGAGGACGAACTGGCCGTACTGGCGGAGATGGCGGCCCGGGGCGACCCGGACATCGCCCGGATGCGCCGTGCCCTGCTGCTGATCGCCGGGGCCATCGGCTCGGTCAGCGCGCTGGCGCCCGGGGTGCTGGCCGTGCGCAACGCGGTCGACATGTTCGGGGAGGTGCCCCGCCAGCGCTGACGGCCGGGGCCGTGGGCGGGACCTCCGGTGCGTCAGGCTGCGGTGCCTCCGGTTTGCGCGAGGCTGTGGCACCTCCGGGTGTGTGAGGCTGCGGTGGCGAGGGTCTGTGCCCGGCCATAGCGTGGAACGGAAGGGGGTTCCGCAGTCACGCAAGCGATACGAAGGTGTGGACATGGCCGACAAGCCGACAATCGTTCTGGTGCACGGCTTCTGGGGAGGTGCCGCCCACTGGAACAAGGCGATCCTCGAACTCAAGACCCGTGGTTACGACAAGCTCCACGCGGTGGAGAACCCGCTGACGTCCCTCGCCGAAGACGCCGAACGCACCCGCAAGATGGTGAAGCAGGTCGACGGTCCCGTCGTACTGGTGGGGCACTCGTACGGCGGTGCGGTCATCACGGAAGCGGGCGACCTGCCCAATGTCACCGCACTGGTCTACATCGCGGCCTTCGCGCCCGACGCGGGGGAGAGCCCCGGTGGAATCAGCCAGGAGCACCCGCCGGCCGCGTTCGACAACATCGTCCCCGACTCGGACGGCTACCTCTGGATCAAGCAGGACAAGTACCACTGGAGCTTCGGCCAGGATCTGACCGAGGACGAGGCGTATGTCATGGCCGTCACCCAGAAGGCGCCCCTGGCCTCCACCTTCGGCGACAACATCACCGCACCGGCCTGGCGGAACAAGCCCGTCTGGTACCAGGTGTCGACCGAGGACCGCATGATCCACCCGGACAACGAGCGCCGGATGGCGGCACGGATGAACCCCCGCAAGGTCATCGAGCTGGATGCCAGCCATGCCTCGCTGGCCTCGCAGCCGAAGGCCGTCGTGGATCTGATCGACGAGGCGGCGAACGCCTGAGCCGAAACCGGCGGCGGCAGCGCGAGGGCGGGCCCGTGAACATCCCGGGCCCGTCCTCCGTCGCGTCTGTCCTGCGTCGTGCCTATCCTGCGCCGGGCCCGTCCTCCGTCGCGCCCGTCCTGCGCCGGGCGGCCGCCCGGGCCGTCGCGCCGGGTCAGCCGCCCGAGGTGTTCGCCAGCGCCGCCGAGAGGTCCCGGGCCACTTCCTGGAGGACCGGTACGATCCGCTCCGTCGCCGCGTCCGTGACCCGGCCCGCGGGGCCGGAGATCGAGATGGCCGCGGCCGTGGGGGAGTCCGGCACCGGTACCGCCAGGCAGCGGACGCCGATCTCCTGCTCGTTGTCGTCGACCGCGTACCCAGTACGGCGCACCTGGTCCAGCGCGGCGAGGAAGCCCTCCGGCGTGGTGATCGTCTTCTCCGTCGCGGCCGGCATCCCGGTCCGGGCCAGCAGCGCCCGTACCTCGTCCGGCGGGCAGTCCGCCAGCAGTGCCTTGCCGACACCCGTGGTGTGCGGCAGCACCCGCCGGCCGACCTCGGTGAACATCCGCATCGAGTGCTTGGACGGCACCTGCGCCACATAGACGATCTCATCGCCGTCGAGCAGGGCCATGTTCGCCGTCTCGCCGGTCTCGTCCACCAGCCGCGCCAGATAGGGGCGGGCCCAGGTGCCGAGCAGCCGGGCCGAGGACTCGCCGAGGCGGATCAGGCGCGGGCCGAGGGCATAGCGGCGGTTGGGCTGCTGGCGGACGTAGCCGCAGGCCACCAGGGTCCGCATCAGCCGGTGGATGGTGGGCAGCGGCAGCCCGCTGCTGCCCGACAGCTCGCTCAGCCCCACCTCGCCCCCGGCGTCGGCCATGCGTTCGAGCAGATCGAAGGCGCGCTCCAGGGACTGCACGCCCCCGCCGTTCGACGGCTTGGCGGCGTCGGTGGAGCGGGTGCTGGCGCTGGACGTCGGCACGGGCGGCGGTCCTTTCGGGCGGGCGGACAAGAGTGCAGCCTACCGGGCGGCCGGCCTCGGCACACTGTCGCCGTCCCGGAGTCCGCGCCGGTCAGGGGGTGTTGGCCCCGGTGTCCGGCGGTGGTGCTCGGGCCGCCGAACGGCCGGCGCCCCCTATTCCGCAACTGCTCGCTCTTCTGTATCACGGGATTCTGCTTCCATTTTGCGGAAGTGTCCAACCCTTGACGGCTCCGGCCGCCGCGGTGAAGATGCCCCCAGCGGGAATTCAACAAATCGTTGAAACTGTCGGACGGGGCGGTGGATGACCGATACGGCGACGGAACCGGACGCCCGGCTGGCGGTGCGGTCGACCCGGGTGGTGACCCCGGACGGCACCCTCCCCGCCCTGATCACCGTCCGCGGTGGCCGGATCGAAGCGGTCCTGCCGTACGACACCGTCCCACCGCCCGGCTGTCCGCTGGAGGACACCGGCGACGACGCCGTGCTCCCCGGGCTCGTCGACACCCATGTCCATATCAACGATCCCGGGCGCACCGAGTGGGAGGGCTTCCGCTCCGCGACCCGCGCCGCGGCCGCGGGCGGCATCACCACTCTCATCGATATGCCGCTCAACTCCCTGCCGCCGACCACCACGGTGGAGCATCTGCGCGTCAAACAGAACGCGGCGCGGCCCGCGGTCCATGTCGACACCGGCTTCTGGGGCGGTGCGGTCCCCGCCAACACCGCGGATCTGCAACCCCTCCACGACGCCGGGGTCTTCGGCTTCAAGTGCTTCCTCTCGCCCTCGGGTGTGGAGGAGTTCCCTCCGCTGGACCGGATCCGGCTGGGCCGGGCCATGGCGGAGGTCGCGGGCTTCGGCGGACTGCTGATCGTGCACGCGGAGGACCCTCGCCATCTGACCGGGGGCCCGTCCGGCGGCCGGTACGCCGACTTCCTCGCCTCCCGGCCGCGGGCCGCCGAGAACGCCGCCGTCGAGACCCTCGTCGCCCTCGCCCGGCAACTGGACGCCCGCGTCCACGTACTGCACCTCTCGTCCGCCGACGCCCTGCCGGTGATCGCCCGGGCCAAGGCCGACGGCGTACGGATCACCGCCGAGACCTGCCCGCACTTCCTCACCCTCACCGCCGAAGAGGTCCCCGACGGGGCCACCGAGTTCAAGTGCTGCCCCCCGATCAGGGAGGCCGCCAACCGGGACGCCCTGTGGGCCGGGCTTGCCGACGGCACCATCGACTGCGTCGTCTCCGACCACTCCCCGTGCACCGGCGACCTCAAGACCCCCGACTTCGGCTCCGCCTGGGGCGGTATCTCCTCGCTCCAGCTCGGACTGCCCGCCGTCTGGACCGAGGCCCGGCGCCGCGGCCACCGCCTCGACGACGTGGTCCGCTGGATGTCCGCGGGCCCCGCCCGGCTCGCGGGCCTGCACCGCAAGGGCGCCGTCGCACCCGGCCGCGACGCGGACTTCGCGGTCCTGGCGGACGATGCCACCTTCACCGTCGACCCGGTCCGGCTCCACCACCGCAACCGGGTGACCGCCTACGCGGGCCGGACCCTCAGCGGAGTGGTCCGCTCCACCTGGCTGCGGGGTGTGCGGATCGCGGTGGACGGAACCCCGGCCGGACCCACCGGCCGCCTGCTCGAAAGGAGCGACTGAGCATGTCCCGGACCGAGTCAGTCCCCGCCGCCCCGGCCGGTTCCCCCGCCTCTGCCCCGGCCGGATCCCTTCCGGCGTTCACGGGTGCCGCCCGCCCCTACGGCGGCGGCGACCCCTACGCCGACTACCGCACCGCGGACTTCCCCTTCACCCACCTCACCGACCTCGCCGACCGCCGCCTGGGCGCGGCCGTGATCGCCGCCAACGACGAGTTCTTCGCCGACCGCGAGAACCTGCTGATCCCCGCGCCCGCCGTCTTCGACCCGGCGCGCTTCGGCCACAAGGGCAAGGTCATGGACGGCTGGGAGACCCGCCGCCGCCGGGGACCGGCCGCCGGAACGCCCCACCCGGCCGACGGCGACCACGACTGGGCCCTGATCCGCCTCGGCACCCCCGGGATCGTCCGGGGCATCGTGGTGGACACCGCGCACTTCCGCGGCAACCACCCCCGGTCGGTCTCGGTGGAGGGCGTCTCCCTGCCCGGCAGCCCCTCACCGGAGGACCTGCTCGCGGACGGCGTCGAGTGGACCGTCCTCGTCCCCCGCACCCCCGTAGGCGGCCATGCGGCCAACGGCTTCGCCGTCACCTCCGGACGGCGCTTCACCCACCTCCGGCTCAGGCAGCACCCCGACGGCGGCATCGCCCGGCTGCGGGTGTACGGCGAGACCGCACCCGACCCCGCCTGGCTGGCCGCCCTCGGCACCTTCGACCTCGTCGCCCTGGAGAACGGCGGCCGGGTCGAGGACGCGTCCGACCGCTTCTACTCACCCGCCGCCAACACCATCCGGCCCGGCCGCTCCCGGCAGATGGACGACGGCTGGGAGACCCGTCGCCGCCGCGACCACGGCAACGACTGGATCCGCTACCGCCTCGTCGAGGAGGCCGAGATCCGCGCGGTCGAGATCGACACCGCGTATCTGAAGGGCAACAGCGCGGGCTGGGCCGCCCTCTCGGTCCGCGACCGCGACCGCGACAGGACCGGTGACAGGACCGGTGACAGGACCGGTGACAGGACCGGTGACAGGACCGGGGCCGGGGCCGGGGAGAGGGCCGGGGCCGGGGAAGGCGGTACGGACAGCGGCACGGCCGGCCGTACGGACACCGGTACGGGCGACGGCGGATGGACCGGAATACTGCCCCGCACCCGCCTCCAGCCGGACACCAACCACCGTTTCCTCCTCGACACCCCCGTCATTGCCCGGGACGTCCGGATCGACATCTACCCCGACGGGGGGATCTCCCGCCTCCGGCTCTTCGGCTCCCTCACTCCCGCGGGCGCCGCCCGCCTCGCCGCCCGCCACCGCGAACTCGGCGGCTGACCCACCGGACCCGGACCCGGCCCCGGACCCCGACCCGGCCCCGGACCCGCGCCCCGTCCACCCCTCCCCGCCACCCCGCCGGGGCGGTACGCCTCAGCGGGACCGGGACTCCCCGATCATCACCGTCACAAAACCCACCACCGCGACCACCACATTCGTGAAGAGCGGTTGCTCCCGCAACAGGCCCACATTCTCCGTGAGCAATCCGGTCACACCCAGGAACGGAAACCAGCCCGTCAGCTCCCGGACCACCCCGGCCAGTCCCAGGACCAGCACCACCCCGCCCACGGACTCCAGAATCTTCTTCATGGCACCGATGCTCGCGGCCCGCGCCCGCCGGGGGCATCGGCCGTCGGCACACCGCCGAACGCCGAAAGTCTTCCTCTCCCCGACTTTGGTAGCGACCCGGCGCCGCCCGGCGGCCGAGCCCGTTCCGGCTGCGTAACGTGGCCCTATGACCCGTACGGAATACTCCTGGCTGCTGCCTTCGGCCATGACCGCGGACCCGGAACTCCAGGATCCGGGACCGGCGGGCGACGGGTCCGCCCGCACCCCGGGCCGCGGCCGGGTACGGCGCACCGTGCGCGACTGGGTCGTCGACCTGCTCTTCTTCCTCTTCGCCGCCCTGATGGCGCTCGTCGTCGTCGACCAGAGCGAACAGTTCGAGAACAGCCGGGCCGTCATCCACTTCGACGAACTCGTCGGCCTGCTCAGCTGCTGCGCCGTCTGGCTGCGCCGCCGCTGGCCCGTCCGGCTCGCGCTGGGCCTGGCGCTGGTCGGCGTCTTCTCCCCGGCCGTCGCCGGAGCCCTGATCGTCGCGGTCTTCAGCCTCGCCGTCCACCGGCCCTTCAAACCGGTCGCGATCACCGGCGCCGTCATGATCGCCCTCGGCGTCGTCCAGGCCTTCGTCCGCCCCGACCCGACGCTCTCCATCGGCGCCTCCGTCGCCGCCGGGGTGGTCATCCTGCTGCTGGCGTTCGGCTGGGGCATGCTGGTCCGCTCCCAGCGGCAGTTGTACGTCGCCCTCCGCGAACGCGCCCACCGCGCCGAGACGGAGGCCGCGCTCCGGGCCGACCAGGCCCAGCGGCTGGCCCGCGAGGCCATCGCCCGCGAGATGCACGACGTCCTCGCCCACCGGCTCACTCTGCTCAGCGTGCACGCCGGCGCCCTGGAGTTCCGGCCCGGCGCACCCCCGGCCGAGATCGCCCGGGCCGCCGGAGTGATCCGCGACAGTGCCCATGACGCCCTCCAGGACCTCCGTCAGATCATCGGCGTACTGCGGGCCCCCGGCGACGGCGGGGCGGACGACCGGCCCCAGCCCACCCTGGCCACCCTCGACGCCCTGATCGAGGAGAGCCGCGAGGCCGGTATGGCCGTCGTCCTGGACAACCGCATCCAGGACCGGGACCGGGTGCCCGCCGCCCTCGGGCGCACCGTCTACCGCATCGCGCAGGAGGGCCTGACCAACGCCCGCAAGCACGCACCCGGCGCCGAGGTCACCGTCGCCGTCAGCGGCACCCCGGGCAGCGGGGTCGTCGTCGCCGTCGACAATCCGGCCCCCGCCGGGGACGTGACCCCGGTCCCCGGCTCGGGCCAGGGGCTGATCGGCCTCACCGAACGCGCCACCCTCGCCGGCGGCAGCCTGGAACACGGCCGGACGGGGGACGGCGGATTCCATGTCCGGGCCTGGCTACCGTGGGCCGCATGACCATCCGACTGCTCGTCGTCGACGACGACCCCCTGGTCCGCGCCGGGCTCTCCCTGATGCTCGGCGGCGCCGGTGACCTGCTGATCGTCGGCGAGGCCGCCGACGGCTCCGAAGTACCCGCACTGGTCGAACGGCTGGCCCCCGACGTCGTTTTGATGGACATCCGGATGCCGTACGTCGACGGGCTCACCGCCACCGAGGAACTGCGCGCCCGCCCCGGCGCCCCCGAAGTCGTCGTCCTGACCACCTTCCACGCCGACGAGCAGGTGCTGCGGGCGCTGCGCGCGGGCGCCGCCGGCTTCGTCCTCAAGGACACCTCGCCCGCCGAGATCGTCGCCGCGGTCCGCCGGGTCGCGAACGGCGAACCGGTCCTGTCGCCCGCCGTCACCCGCCAGTTGATGAGCCATGTCGCCGGGGGAGCCCCGGCGCCCGGCGCCGACTCCCGCCGCTCCGCCGCGCTCGCCAGGACGGACCTGCTGGCGGAGCGGGAACGGGAGGTCGCCGTGGGCGTCGGCCGCGGCCGGTCCAATGCCGAGATCGCCGCCTCCCTCTATATGAGCGTCCCCACGGTCAAGACCCATGTCTCACGGATCCTGGCCAAACTGGGCTTCAACAACCGTGTCCAGATCGCGCTCCTCGTCCATGACGCCGGACTTCTCGACGGCGACGGGCCGGACCCCGCGACGTAGCCTGGGCCGTATGGGCACCATCGACCTGAGCGACTGGCACGGCTTCACCGAGAACCCGTATCCGTACTACGCGGCGGCCCGGGAACAGGGACCCGTCCACCGGGTCCACGGCTCGGACGGCACCTTCTGGCTGATCGTCGGCCATGAGGAGGCGCGGGCCGCCCTCACCGACGAACGCCTCGTCAAATCGCCCGAGGCGGTCGGCTTCTCCTCCGTCGAAGGGCGGATCATCGGCCCCAATCTGCTGGAGGTCGACCCGCCCGACCACACCAGACTGCGGAAACTGGTGGCCCGTGAGTTCACCATGCGCCGGGTGGAGCAACTCGCCCCGCGGATCGAGGAGATCACCGGCGGACTGCTGGACGCCATGGTCCCCGCCGGGCGCGCCGATCTGATCGCCGCCTTCGCCTTCCCGCTGCCCATCATCGTCATCTGCGAGCTGCTGGGTGTGCCGCCCGGCGACCGCGACTCGTTCCGGAGCTGGTCCCACAGCATCGTCGCCCCCGCCGACTTCTCCGAGGTGGAACCCGCACTGGTCGCCCTCGGCGCCTATCTGGACGAACTGATCGAGACCAAACGGCGCGCGGGCACCACCGGCGACCTCCTCTCCGATCTGATCCGCGCCCGCGACGAGTCCGACGACCGGCTCTCCGCACCCGAACTGCGCGCCCTCGGCTTCCTGCTGCTGCTCGCGGGCCACGAGACGACCGTCAATCTGATCGGCAACGGGGTACGGGCCCTGCTCGCCCACCCGGAACAGCTGGCCGCCCTCCGGGCCGACCCCGGCCTCCTCGACGGCGCGGTCGAGGAGATGCTCCGCTACGACGGGCCGGTGGAGACCTCGACCATGCGCTACAGCGCCGAGGACGTGCCGATCGGCGGCACCGTGATCCCGGCCGGGGAGGTCGTCCTGGTCGGGCTGGGCGCGGCGGGCCACGACCCGGCCCGCTTCCCCGAACCCGATGTCTTCGACATCCGCCGCGACACCCGGGGACATCTCGCCTTCGGGCACGGCATCCACTTCTGCGTCGGCGCCCCGCTGGCCCGGCTGGAGGCCCGGATCGCCCTGACGGCTCTGCTCGACCGCTGCCCCGGGCTGGCGGCCGACACCGCGGGCGGCCCGCCGGAGTGGCTGCCCGGCCTGCTCATACGGGGTACCCGCAACCTCCCGGTCCGCTGGTAGCACCCCGCCCGCGGGGGCGTCGCGGCCAGGACGTACCGGGGCCGCCGTCCCCCGGCCGCCCGCTCGGCGTACCACCCGGTGACCCGGCCGCTTCCCCGCCGTGGGCCGCGGAGTGCGGGAGGGGCTACCACGGACCCCTCCCGCTCCGCACCGGAGACGGGCTCAGCCCCCGCCGGGGATCTCCGCGAGCGCCACCGGACGCCGCTCGCGCCGGGACAGCTCGCACGCCTCCGCGATCCGCAGCGCCGCCAGCGCCTCCCGGCCGTCGCACGGATTGGCGGTCTCGCCGCGGACCAGCTTCAGGAAGACGTCCAGCTCCCGCTCGTAGGCGGCGGCGAACCGCTCCAGGAACCCCGGCCAGGTCCTGGCCGGGCGCCCGGGGCCGCCGGGCTCCGCCGAGACCAGCGGTGTCCGCTCGTCGAGCCCGGCCGTGATCTGGTCCCGGTCGCCGGCCAGCTCCATCCGCACGTCGTACCCGGCACCGTTGAACCGGGTGGCGGTCGCCGCCGCGACCGTACCGTCGTCGAGGGTGAGCAGCACCGCCGCCGTATGGACGTCCCCCGCCTCCTCGAACGCTCCGGCGCCGCCGGGCGTCCGCGGATCCCGGGCTGCCCCGACGGCGTACACCTCGGTGATCTCCCGCCCGGTCACCCACCGGACGATGTCGAAATCGTGGATCAGGCAGTCCCGGTACAGCCCGCCGGAGAGCGGCAGATAGCCCGCGGGCGGCGGCTCGGGGTCCGCGGTCACCGCCCGGACGGTGTGCAGGGTGCCGAGCGCCCCCGAGCGCACCGCCGCCCTGGCCGCCCCGAAGCCCGGGTCGAACCGCCGCATAAAGCCGATCTGCAGCTCGGTGCCCGCCGCCGCCACCTCGGCCAGGGCCCGCAGCGTGCCCGGTACGTCCAGGGCGATCGGTTTCTCGCAGAACACCGGCAGCCCGGCCCGCGCCGCCCCGGCGATCAGCCCGGCATGGGACGCCGTCGCCGAGGCGATCACCACCGCGTCCGCGCCCGCGGCGAACACCTCGCCGGGCTCCGCCACGGAATCCGCCCCCAGCCGCTCCGCCACCGCGGCCGCCCTGGCCGGGTCCGCGTCCGCCAGAACCAGGGAGTCCACGTCCGGATGGCGGCCGAGCACCTCCGAGTGGAAGGTGCCGATACGTCCCGTTCCGATGAGTCCGATGCGCATGCGCCCAAAATGAAGCTCCGCGGCGGACACTGTCAAGACTTTGTCCTGACAACCGGACTTCACGACTTCCCGTCAACATAAGACCCGATTACGCTCGCCCCGTGCCCAAGCAGCCCGGACCAGAGCCGGACCCGTCCCTGTCGCTCCCGCTGAGCGTGGACCGCACCAGCCCGGTCCCGCTCTACTTCCAGCTGGCCCAGCAGCTCGAAGCCGCCGTCGAACGCGGCGCGCTCACCCCCGGCACCCTGCTCGGCAACGAGATCGAGCTGGCCGGACGGCTCGGACTCTCCCGCCCCACCGTCCGCCAGGCCATCCAGTCCCTCGTCGACAAGGGACTGCTGGTCCGGCGCCGGGGCGTCGGCACCCAGGTGGTGCACAGTCAGGTCAGAAGGCCGCTGGAGCTGAGCAGCCTCTACGACGACCTGGAGACGGCCGGCCAGCGGCCCGCCACGGTGGTCCTGCGCAACACCCTGGAGCCCGCCTCCGACCGGGTCGCCGCCGCCCTCGGCGTCACCGAAGGCACCGAGGTCCACTCGGTCGAGCGGCTGCGCTACGCCCACGGGGAGCCGATGGCCCTGCTCACCAACTACCTCCCCGCCGGACTGCTCGCCCTGGACACCGCGCGGCTGGAGGCCACCGGCCTCTACCGGCTGATGCGGGCCGCCGGGATCACCCTGCACAGCGCCCGGCAGAAGGTGGGCGCCCGGGCCGCCGGGGGCAGCGAGGCCCTGCGCCTGGCGGAACAGGCGGGCGCGCCGGTCCTGACCATGGAGCGCACCACCTTCGACGACACCGGCCGGGCGGTCGAGTACGGCACCCATATCTACCGCGCCTCCCGCTACTCCTTCGAGTTCCAGCTCCTGGCCCGCCCCTGACCGCGCGGTCCCCGCACCCCGCCCCGCACCGCCCGCACCCGACCGTGCGCCCCCCTGCGTGTCCGCATGTCCGGTTCCCCTCGCCCGAAGCTCCGCCGCGTAAGAATGTTCGGACAAAGTCTTGACGGGGCTCCGGGGCAGCCGTAGAAACTCCCCCAGCCGCAACGGGGCGGCGGGCAGGGAAGGCGGACCCACCATGCGAATCCGGCGGCGCACGGCAGCAGCACCGCCCGCCACGGGTGTTCCGGCGCTCACCACCCGGCGCGGCCACTCCGGAAGGAGACCGCCGTCGCCCCGGCGCGACCGGCCGCCGACGGCACCCGCCGAACGCCGCGGCGTACCCGATGCCCACCCTCCGACCTGCCGTGACCCATACTTGGGCGGCTGGGGCTCGACATTCTGCCCCGCCGCCGCGCCACCGGGCGCGGCGGTCCGGAGGGCGAGCGGTACGGCAAGAAGGGCACGGCGTCGTGGCTAGGGCAAGGACAGGGGTACGCGCGGTCGGCGCGCTGCTGGCGGCGGCGGTGCTCGGAGCGTCCCTGGTGGGATGCAGCAGCACCGGCGGCAAGCGTGCCGCGGACGCCCGCAAGGCCCAGGCCGAGGCGGCCGGGAAGGCCGCGGTCACCACGCCCCGCTGGACCTTCGCCATGGTCACCCACTCGGGCGAGGGCGACACGTTCTGGGACATCGTCCAGAAGGGTGCCAAGGAGGCATCCGCCAAGGACAACATCAACTTCCTGTACTCCAAGAGCGACGAGGGCCAGCAGCAGGCCCAGCTCGTCCAGGCGGCCATCGACAAGAAGGTCGACGGGCTGATCGTCACCCTGGCCAAGCCCGACGCCATGAAGGACGTGGTGAAGAAGGCCGTGGCCGCGGGCATCCCGGTGATCACGATCAACTCGGGATCCGCCCAGTCCGAGGAGTACGGCGCCCTGACCCATATCGGCCAGGACGAGACCGTCGCGGGCGAGGCCGTCGGCGACGAGCTCAACGAGCGCGGCAAGAAGAAGGCCGTCTGCGTCCTGCACGAGCAGGGCAACGTCGGCCACGAGCAGCGCTGCGCCGGAGCGAAGAAGACCTTCGACGGCGAGCTCCAGAACCTCTATGTCGACGGCACCAACATGCCCGACGTCCAGGCGTCCATCGAGGCCAAGCTCCAGACCGACAAGTCCATCGACGCGGTCGTCACCCTGGGCGCCCCGTTCGCCGACACCGCGGTCCGCGCCAAGGAGACCGCCCGCAGCAAGGCCGAGATCGACACCTTCGACCTCAATCCGAAGGTCGCCGCCGGGCTGAAGTCCGGCGCCCTCGGCTTCGCCGTCGACCAGCAGCCCTACCTCCAGGGCTACGAGGCCGTCGACCTCCTCTGGCTCTACCGGTACAACGCCGACATGCTCGGCGGCGGCAAGCCCGTGCTCACCGGGCCGCAGATCGTCACCCAGGCGGAGGCGGCAGAGCTGGAGGAGTACACCAAGAGGGGTACCCGATGAGCCCGGCCGCACCACCACCGGTGGACCTCGGCAAGGAGGCCGCCGGGGACGAACGGCTGCTGAAGGTCTCCCCGCTGCGCAGGCTGCTGGGCCGTCCCGAGCTGGGTTCGGTCGTCGGCGCGATCGCCGTCTTCGTCTTCTTCTCGGCCGTCGCCCCGGACTTCCTCCAGACGTCGAGCCTCTCGACCGTGCTCTACGCGGCCTCCACCATCGGCATCATGGCCGTCCCGGTGGCGCTGCTGATGATCGGCGGCGAGTTCGACCTCTCCGCGGGTGTCCTGGTCACCACATCGGCCCTGGTGTCGTCGATGTTCAGCTACCAGATGACGGCGAACGTCTGGGTCGGCGTCTTTGTCTCCCTGCTGGTCACGCTGGCGGTCGGCGCGTTCAACGGCATGCTGCTGACCCTGACGAAGCTGCCCAGCTTCATCATCACGCTCGGTACGTTCCTGATGCTGACCGGGCTGAACCTCGGCTTCACCAAGCTGATCGCCGGCCGGGTCTCCACCGACTCCATCAGCGATATGGAGGGCTTCGCCTCGGCCAAGAAGCTCTTCGCCTCCGAGCTGGTCATCGGTGATGTCACCCTGAAGGTGACCATCCTGTGGTGGTTCGGCCTGGTCGCCGTCGCCACCTGGATCCTGCTGCGGACCCGCTTCGGCAACTGGATCTTCGCGGTGGGCGGCAACGCCGACGCCGCCCGCGCGGTCGGCGTCCCGGTCGTCAGGACCAGGATCGGTCTCTATCTGGGGGTCGCCTTCGCCGCCTGGATCTCCGGTCAGCACCTGCTGTTCTCGTACGACGTGGTCCAGTCGGGCGAGGGCGTCGGCAACGAACTGATCTACATCATCGCGGCCGTCATCGGCGGCTGTCTGATCACCGGCGGCTACGGCTCGGCGATCGGTTCGGCGGTCGGTGCCTTCATCTTCGGCATGACCAGCAAGGGCATCGTCTACGCCGAGTGGAACCCCGACTGGTTCAAGTTCTTCCTCGGGGCGATGCTGCTTCTCGCCGCCCTGCTGAACGCATGGGTACGGAAACGGGCGGAGGCCACACGATGACGGAGCCGCGGCAGGAGCCGGAGCACGGGCCGGACCCGGCGGACGGGGGAGCGGACCGGGCGCCCGGACGGGCGGCGGACGTCGGCCCTCCGCTGGTCGCCCTGGACCACGTCAGCAAGTACTACGGCAATATCCGGGCGCTGGAGGGCGTCTCCCTGGAGGTCCGGGCCGGGGAGATCACCTGTGTCCTCGGTGACAACGGTGCCGGCAAGTCCACCCTCATCAAGATCATCGCGGGGCTGCACCAGCACGACGCCGGAACCTTCGCCATGGACGGCGAGGAGACCCGGCTGGTCAATCCGCGCGACGCCCTGGACCGGGGCATCGCCACGGTCTACCAGGACCTCGCCGTGGTGCCGCTGATGCCGGTCTGGCGGAACTTCTTCCTCGGCTCGGAGCCGGTGAAGGGCGCCGGACCGCTGCGCCGGCTCGATGTGCAGAAGATGCGCGAGACCACCCGGGCCGAACTGCTGCGGATGGGCATCGACCTGCGGGACGTCGACCAGCCGATCGGCACCCTCTCCGGCGGCGAGCGCCAGTGCGTGGCGATCGCCCGCGCGGTCTACTTCGGCGCCAAGGTCCTCGTCCTGGACGAGCCCACCGCGGCCCTCGGCGTCAAGCAGTCCGGAGTCGTCCTGAAGTACGTGGCGGCCGCCCGCGACGCGGGCCTCGGGGTGGTCCTGATCACCCACAACCCGCACCACGCCTATCTGGTCGGCGACCGCTTCGTCCTGCTGAAGCGCGGCACGATGACGGCGAGCCACACCAGGGAGTCGGTCACCCTGGACGAGCTGACCCGCCAGATGGCGGGCGGCTCCGAACTGGACGACCTCCGCCACGAGCTGGAACGCGCCACCCCCGGGGCGTAGCCATTCGGCCGGGACCCCGGCGGCCCACGGCCGGGTCCCGCGGCGGGCCCGGCGGGGGACCCCGGGCGTCCGGGGCCGCGCCGGGGCGAAACGGCGGCCCGCCGCCGCCCCGCCCGGGGCGCCCCGCCGTGCCGGCGGCCCGTCCGGCCGCCGCCCGCGGGTCCGCAGCCGACCCGGCGCGCACCTGCCCCGGCCCGCGCGGGGCGCGCACGCCGCCCCGCCCCGGTCCGCCCGAGGAGCGCCCCGCGCGGGCCGCCGTGAAAGAATCACCGGGCGGGGCAGCCCGCCGCAGCACACGACCCCCTGACCCCGAGCACCCGCAGGGACATGAGCACCTACCGCGACTTCGCGCACCGCGGCTCCGCCCGCGCCACCGTCCTGCGTACCGTCGGGACCCGCGAGCGCCGCTCGCATCTGACCGCGCCCCGGGTCCCCACCGTCGGTATCGACATCGGCGGTACGAAGGTGATGGCGGGCGTCGTCGACGCGGACGGCGTCATCCTGGAGAAGGTCCGCACCGAGACCCCGGACAAGTCCAAGAGCCCCAAGGTCGTCGAGGACGTGATCTGCGAGCTGGTCCTCGACCTCTCCGACCGGCACGACGTGCACGCGGTCGGCATCGGTGCCGCGGGCTGGGTGGACGCCGACCGCTCCACCGTGCTCTTCGCCCCCCACCTCGCCTGGCGCAACGAGCCGCTGCGGGACGCGCTCTCCGCCCGGCTGGCCGTACCCGTCCTGGTCGACAACGACGCCAACACCGCGGCCTGGGCGGAGTGGCGGTTCGGCGCCGGCCGCGACGAGGATCACCTGGTGATGATCACGCTCGGCACCGGGATCGGCGGCGCCATCCTGGAGGACGGGCGGGTCAAGCGCGGCAAGTACGGGGTCGCCGGGGAGTTCGGCCATATGCAGGTCGTGCCCGGGGGCCACCGCTGCCCCTGCGGGAACCGCGGCTGCTGGGAGCAGTACAGCTCGGGCAACGCCCTGGTGCGCGAGGCCCGGGAGCTGGCCGCCGCCGACTCGCCCGTGGCGCATGTCCTGATCGACCGGGTCGGCGGGGCCGTCGGCGATATCACCGGTCCGCTGATCACCGAGCTGGCCCGTGAGGGCGACGCCATGTGCGTGGAGCTGCTGGAGGACATCGGCCAGTGGCTGGGGGTCGGCATCGCCAATCTCGCGGCCGCCCTGGACCCGTCGTGCTTCGTCATCGGCGGCGGTGTGAGCGCGGCCGACGATCTGCTGATCGGACCCGCCCGGGACGCCTTCCGGCGCCATCTGACCGGCCGCGGCTACCGGCCCGAGGCACGGATCGTCAAGGCGCAGCTGGGGCCCGAGGCAGGCATGGTCGGCGCGGCGGACCTCGCGCGACTGGTGGCCCGCCGCTTCCGCCGGGCCAACCGGCGCCGGGTGGAGCGCCAGGAGCGGTACGAGCGGTATGCGCAGGCTCTGCGGAACCCCGGAGCGGGCCGTCCGTCGCGGGAGGCGTGAGCCACCCCCGTACGGCCCCGATGATCATGTTCCGGCCGCGGCCGGGACGGGGTGTCGGCGGCGAACCGTAGACTTCAGGTCCGCACACCCACCAGGAACAGCAGTCATGAGTGTCGTACCCCGACCGGCCCCGTCGCCGGAAGAGTCCGCCTTCCGGCCGCCCGAGGGCCGGCGCCATATGATCGTCAGGCGTGCCCTGACGCTGGCGGTCATCCTGCTGCTGATCGGTGTTCCGGCCGGGTATCTCGTCGTCTCCGCGGAGCAGAGCCGCGCCAGTGGCCGCGACAAGGTGGCGGAGTCCTCGTCGACGGGTCTGCGGGACGCCTGGCCCTCCCAGATGAAACGGCGGATCTTCGAGGTGCCGATTCCGCGCGGCTCCCAGAAGGTGTCCTACTACGAGACCAGCAACTGGCGGACCAGCCGGCTCTTCGTGCAGTTCTCCACGACCCCCACCGGTCTCGACGAGTTCCTCGGCGCCATCGGCGCCGACCGGACCGCCCTTCAGCCCGGGGTGCCGACGATCAGCGCCAAGGACGCCGCGACCGTGGGCTGGAACTTCATCCCGGGGGAGCGGGCCTGGTCCGGGCTGGTCCACCCCAGGGACGAACCCCGCCCCAGCCAGCACATCGTCGTCGACGAGACGCTGCCGCTCGCCCCGCGGATCTACGTGGTGTCGGCCACGACGCCCTGAGACGTCCCGGCCGCGAGGCCCCGTTTCCCGGGCCGCCGGCCTCGTCGGGGGAGACCGTCCGGGGTCGCTCCGGAGCCCCCGGAACCGGCGGAATCCGGCCGATCGCGGGTGCGTCGACCGCCGTCGGCGGGGCCACCCGCCGGGGTGATGAGAGGGGGGCCGCCCACCCCGTGGCCGTCCGGTCACTACGGTGGACCGGGTGAGTGAGACGCAGACGCCCGAACAGAGCCCTGAACCCGGTGCCGAGGAGAGCCCTGAGCAGTCCCCCGAGCAGACGCCCGAACGGGCATCCGAGCAGCCGCCCGGGCCGGACCTCCGGCCGATCCCGGAACCGGAGCCCGGGCCGGAGTCCGGGCCGAAGCCCGCGCCGGACGCCGAGGTGGACCCGGGCCCGGACCTGAACCCGGACCCGGACCCGGACCTGAACCCGGACCTGAACCCGGATCCGGAACCCGAGTCCGGATCCGACCCGGGATCCGGCTCCGCTCCCGGGGGCGCCCCGGCAGCCCTTCTCCAGTACCGGATCGACGGACCCGACGACGCGCCCGTGCTGGTCCTCGGCCCGTCGCTGGGGGCGACCTGGCATATGTGGGACCGGCAGGTCGCCGATCTGTCCCGCGAGTGGCGGGTGTTCCGCTACGACCTGCCGGGACACGGCGGGGCCCCCGCCGAGCCGGTGGACTCGGTCACCGGGCTCACCGACCGGCTGCTGGCCACCCTCGACGCCGTCGGAGTGCAGCGCTTCGGCTACGCGGGCTGTTCCATCGGCGCCGCGGTCGGCCTCGACCTGGCCCTGCGCCGGCCGGACCGGGTGGCTTCGCTGGCGCTGGTCGCCGCCTCGCCCCGGTTCGGCACGGCCGACGAACTCCGCAGCCGCGGCGTGATCGTCCGGACCAACGGTCTGGAGCCCGTCGCCCTGGGCGCCCCCGCCACCTGGTTCACCGGAACCTTCGCCGCCGCCCAGCCCGCGATCGTCGAGTGGGCCGTCCAGATGGTCCGCACCACGGACCCCGCCTGCTATATCGCGGCCTGCGAGGCGCTCGCCGCCTTCGACGTCCGCGCCGAGCTGGGCCGGGTGCCGGTCCCGGCCCTGGTGCTGGTGGGCTCCGACGACCAGGTGACCGGTCCCGGCGAGGCCCGCACCCTGGTCGCCGGGATACCGGACGCCCGGCTCGCGCTGGTGCCGGGGGCGAGCCACCTCGCCCCCGTGGAGCAGCCCGCGGCCGTCACGGACCTTCTCGTACGGCACTTCTCCGCCGCACCGCAGGACACCCTCACGGCCATCCCCGTCCAGCCGCCGGCGGCCGTGCCCGCGGCCCCGGCCGCCCCGCCGGCCGACGCGGCGGCGGACGCCGTGCCCGCCGGAACCGCGGCGCCGGAACCCGGCGGGCGCCCCGATCCGTACGAATCCGGTATGAAGACGCGCCGGGAGGTGCTCGGCGACGCCCATGTCGACGCGGCCACCGCCGGCGACGACGAGGACTTCACGGCCGATTTCCAGGAGCTGGTCACCCGCTACGCCTGGGGCGAGGTCTGGAACCGGGAGGGCCTCGACCGGCGCACCCGCAGCGTGGTCACGATGACGGCGCTGGTGGCCGGGGGACATCTGGACCAGCTGGCGGTCCATGTCCGGGCCGCGCTGCGCAACGGGCTCACGCCCGGCGAGATCAGGGAGATCCTCATCCAGACGGCCGTGTACTGCGGGATCCCGGCGGCCAACGCCGCATTCGGGGTGGCCCGGGCCGTCGTACGGGAGGAGACCACTCCGCGGCCGTAGCAGGATGGGCCCATGAGGCTCACGAAGAAGTTGCACTCCTGCGTACGGCTCGAAAAGGACGGGGCCGCCCTCGTCGTGGACCCGGGCGCGTTCTCCGAGGAGGACGCCGCCGCCGGGGCGGACGCGGTGCTGATCACCCATGAGCACCCCGACCACTACGACGAGGGCCGGGTCCGCGCCGCGCTGGAGGCGGGTGCCGAGGTGTGGACCCTGCGGAGCGTCGCGGAGACGCTCACCGCGGCCTTCCCGGGCCGGGTCCACACCGTCGGCCACGGCGACACCTTCACCGCGGCGGGCTTCGAGGTGGAGGTCCACGGCGAACTGCACGCGGTGATTCACCCGGACCTCCCCCGGATCACCAATATCGGCTTTCTGCTCGACGGTTCGGTCTTCCACCCCGGCGACGCGCTCACCGTGCCCGACCGGCCGGTGGACACGCTGATGCTGCCGGTGATGGCACCCTGGAACAAGATCTCCGAGGTCGTGGACTACGTCCGGGAGGTGTCCCCGCGGCTGACCGTGGACGTCCACGACGCCCTCCTCACCGATCTGGCCCGCCCGATCTACGACCGCCACATCACCAACCTGGGCGGCGCCGCCCACGAACGCCTGGCCCCCGGCGATACCCACACCTTCTGACCCACGGGCCCCATGTGCCGCCGGGCGCCGGAGGCGCGGGGAACCGCGCGACCGGCTCCCCGCCGCCCGCCGCCCGGCCGGGCACGGAGCCCCCTCCGCCGCCCCGCGGGGGAAGGTGCCGGGCCCCCGAGGGGTCACGCGCCCCGCACCCGCGGTGGACCGGGACCGGCCCCCTCCACCCCCGCGGAGCACATAGGCTTCGGGTATGCGCATCGCCACCTGGAACGTCAACTCCGTCACCGCCCGCCTCCCCCGACTCCTCGCCTGGCTGGAGAGCAGCGGCACCGACGTGCTGTGCGTCCAGGAGACCAAGTGCACGGCGGAGCAGTTCCCCGCCGCCGAGCTGCGGGAGCTGGGCTACGAGTCCGCGGTCGTCGCCGACGGCCGGTGGAACGGTGTCGCGCTGGTCTCCCGGGTCGGCCTCGACGCGGTCGTGTCGGGGCTGCCCGGCGGCCCGGCGTACGACGGCGTCCAGGAGCCCCGGGCCGTCTCGGCGACCTGCGGCCCGGTGCGGCTCTGGTCGGTGTACGTGCCCAACGGCCGCGAGGTCGGCCACCCCCACTACACGTACAAGCTCCAGTGGCTGGACGCGCTGCGCGCCGCGGTCGCCGAGGACGCCGCCGGCAGCGTCCCGTTCGCGGTCCTCGGCGACTACAACATCGCCCCGGCCGACGACGACGTATGGGACCGGGCCGTCTTCGAGGGCAGCACCCATGTCACCGAGCCCGAGCGTGCCGCCCTGGCCGGACTCCGGGAGACCGGTCTGGTCGATGTGGTGCCCCGCCCGCTCAAGTACGACCACCCGTACACGTACTGGGACTACCGCCAGCTCGCCTTCCCGAAGAACCGGGGCATGCGCATCGACCTGGTCTACGGCAACCAGCCCTTCGCCGCCGCCGTCAAGGACGGCTATGTGGACCGCGAGGAGCGCAAGGGCAAGGGTGCTTCGGACCACGCCCCGGTGGTGGTGGACCTTGAGGTCTGAGCGGCGGTCGCCGGAGTCCGGGCGGGCGGCATCCGCCCGCGGCCCCGCACCCGCCCGCGGCCCCGCACCCGTCCGCGGCCCGGTACCCGCGGCCCACGCGCCCGGACCGGGGAATTACCCGCCGATCCGGGTGATCACCGTTGCGCGTCCTGTGGTGTGTGCCCAGGGGAAGATGCGAGGCTTAGTGGTATGAACATCCCTTTCCTGGACAACTGGCTCAAGAGGCAGGGTCCCGGGGCCCGGAGTGCCGTGGCGGGGGCGGCCGACGACCCCGAGCGCGCGGCGGCGATCGCCGAACTGTTCGCCGAGTGCGAGCTGCTGCGGGTCCGGGTCGGCCGTATGGGGCTGGAACTGGACGATTCCGCGGCCTCCTTGTCCGCCCTGGACCAACTGCCGCCGCGCTGGCGGGACGACCCCGAAGAGCTGCCGTGGATCGGCAACGACGCCGGGCTGTACCTCGGGACCGTGATCGTCCGGACCGTGCCGGGCGCCTCCTGGTTCGTCTGGCCCGGCGGCCACCCCGTGGTGCGGCTGGCGTCCGGCCGGGAGATCGGTGTGGTGGAGGCCGGGCTCGACTGGGCGGTCAACGGGGCGCCGGAGCTGTCCCAGGTCTATGCGGAAGCCGCCGAGGCCTGAGGCGTACCACCGCGCCTCGACGCGCGGGCGGTTTGCGCATTCCGTCGTTCCGTCGCGGGATCACCTCCCGTACATGAGCTGATATATAGCCAATAAATACGGCTTATGCCCCTTTTATGCGTGTCGCTCGCGAAGTCCCTTTTGGGGTGGATAGTTTGCGCTGACCTCGACACAGCAACCAGTGGGGGCAGCGTATGGCCGTCGTCGATCCGTTGATCGAGCTTCGGGACGTCAACAAGTACTACGGGCAGTTGCACGTCCTGCGGGACATCAACCTCTCGGTCGGCCGCGGAGAGGTGGTCGTGGTGATCGGCCCGTCCGGCTCGGGCAAGTCGACGCTCTGCCGGACGATGAACCGGCTGGAGACCATCGAGTCCGGCACGATCACCATCGACGGACAGCCGCTCCCCGAGGAGGGCAAGGGCCTCGCGCGGCTCCGCTCCGACGTCGGCATGGTCTTCCAGTCCTTCAACCTCTTCGCGCACCGCACCGTCCTGGACAACATCTCCCTCGCCCCGCTGAAGGTCCGCGGCCGCCGCCGCGAGGAGGCCGAACGCCGCTCGCGGGAGCTGCTCGACCGGGTCGGACTCGCCTCCCAGGCCGACAAGTACCCGGCCCAGCTCTCCGGCGGCCAGCAGCAGCGCGTGGCCATCGCCCGCGCTCTCGCCATGGACCCCAAGGTGATGCTCTTCGACGAGCCGACCTCGGCCCTCGACCCCGAGATGATCAACGAGGTCCTGGAGGTCATGCAGCAGCTCGCCCGGGACGGGATGACCATGGTCGTGGTCACCCACGAGATGGGCTTCGCCCGCTCCGCGGCCAACCGGGTCGTCTTCATGGCCGACGGCAGGATCGTCGAGGACCGCACCCCCGAGGACTTCTTCACCCACCCGGAGAGCGACCGCGCCAAGGACTTCCTCTCCAAGATCCTCAAGCACTGACGGGGGGACGGTCATGCCGCGACGTACACCCACTGCTCCCACTGCTCCCGCTAATCCCGCTGCTCCCCCCGGTCCCGCCCGCCGGCCCGGCGCCCGGCCGTACCGCCGCGTCCTGCCGGCCCTCCTCCTCGCCCTGGCCGCCGTGCTCGCCACGGCGTGCGGCAAGGAGGGCAGCCCGCCGGTCAAGGGCCCGCAGCCGGAGACCCTCCCCGTCTACCCGGTCAACACCGGCTTCCAGCTCCCCGACTCCCCGACCTGGCGCCGCGCCGAGAAACGCGGCTACCTCACCGTCGGCGCCAAGGAGGACCAGCCCTACCTCGGCGAGAAGGACCCCGCCACCGGCATCTACTCCGGCTTCGACATCGAGATCGCGAAGATGGTCGCGGCCTATCTCGGCTTCGACCCGGCGGGCATCCACTTCCGCACCATCGCCTCCGCCAACCGGGAAACCGCCCTCCAGAACGGCCAGATCGACTACTACGTCGGCACCTACACCATCAACGACATGCGCAAGAAGCTCGTCGGCTTCGCCGGTCCCTACTTCATGGCCGGGCAGTCGCTGCTGGTGCGCACCGACGAGAACGATATCCACGGCCCCCAGGACCTGGACGGCAAACGCGTCTGCTCCGCCACCGGCTCCACCCCCTACCAGCGGATCAAGGCCGACTACCCCAAGGCGGTCCTGGTCGGCTACGACACCTACTCCATCTGCGTCGACAACCTCCTCACCTACCAGGTGGACGCCGTCACCACCGACGACGCCATCCTCATCGGCTATGCCGCCAAGGCCCCCGACGAGCTGAAGGTGGTCGGCAAACCCTTCTCCCAGGAGCCGTACGGCATCGGTGTACCGCGCTCCGACAACGCCCTGCGCTTCGCCATCGACGACGCCCTCGCGGCCGGTGAGAAGAACGGCCAGTGGAAGCAGGCGTACGACGCCACCCTCGGCCTCTCCGGGGTGCCCGCACCCCAGCCGCCGCCCATCGACCGCTATCCGGCGAGCTGAGGAGGAGACCCCGGCGCATGGACGTACTGACCGACAACATCTCCCTCTACTGGCAGGGCTTTCTCGGCACCGTCGAGCTGACCTTCTACTCCTCGGTGCTCGCGCTGCTGCTGGGCTTCCTGATCGCGGCCTTCCGGGTCTCGCCGGTCGGCTCGCTGCGCGCCTTCGGCACGGTCTGGGTGACCGTCCTCCGCAACACCCCCCTCACCCTGCTGTTCTTCGCCGTCGTCCTCGGACTGCCACGGTTCGGGATCGTGCTGCCGTTCGAGCTGTTCGCGATCCTCGCCCTCGGCTGCTACACCTCCGCGTTCATCTGCGAGGCGCTCCGCTCCGGCATCAACACCGTGCCCAAGGGCCAGGGCGAGGCCGCCCGCAGTCTCGGCATGTCCTTCGGGCAGACCCTGCACACCGTGGTGCTGCCCCAGGCGTTCCGCAGCGTCATCCCGCCGATCGGCTCCACCCTGATCGCGCTGGCGAAGAACTCCGCGATCGCGGGGGCGTTCAGCGTCACCGAACTCCTCGGCACCTACAAGACGCTGAGCGAGCTGGGCTACAACATCATCTGGTCGTTCGTCTGGATCGCCGTGGGCTATCTGATCATCACTCTGTCCATCAGTGCGCTCTTCCATGTGCTGGAGAAGCGCTACGGAGTCGCCCGATGACCGATTCCACCGCCCTCTACGACATCCCCGGCCCGCGCACCCGGCAGCGGCACCGGCTCTACGGGATCGCCGCCACCGTCGCCATCGCCGCGCTCATCGGCTGGGTCGTCTATCTGCTCTTCGACACCGGCCAGTTCACCGCGGCCAAATGGACGCCCTTCGAGTACAAGGGCATCCAGGAACTGCTCCTCCAGGGGCTCGGCAACACCCTGAAGGCGTTCGCGTACGCGGCGGTCCTCTCGCTCGTCCTCGGCGGGATCCTGGCGACCGGACGGCTCTCCGAACACCGGCCGGTGCGCTGGGTCGCGACCCTGCTCGTGGAGTTCTTCCGCGCCATGCCCGTACTGGTGATGATCTTCTTCATCTTTGTGGCGCTCAAGGTCCAGCCGCTGCCCGCGCTGGTCGCCGGGCTGACCCTCTACAACGGCTCGGTACTCGCCGAGGTCTTCAGAACCGGGGTCAACGCCGTCGACCGGGGCCAGCGGGAGGCGGCGTACGCGCTCGGCATGCGCAAGACCCAGGTCATGACCTACGTCCTGGTGCCGCAGGCGGTACGGGCGATGCTGCCCGCGATCATCAGCCAGCTCGTGGTGGCCCTGAAGGACACCTCCCTGGGCTATCTCATCACCTACGAGGAGTTCCTCCACGCGGGCAAGCTGATCGCCTCGAACCTCGACTACGACCTGCCGTTCATCCCGGTCGTCATGGTGATCGCGCCCATCTACATCGGGCTCTGCATGCTGCTGTCCTGGTTCGCCAACTGGGTGGCGAAACGCCAGCGCCGCAGCCCGAAGACCGAGGCGGTGGACGTCGCCCCCGCCGAACCCGGGACGCTGCTGCCCGGGGGCCCCGGCGGCCCGCCGGCGCCCGGAGCACCCTAGGGAGACCACTTGGGACCACCGGGGCGGTCGCCGATGGGCAGCGCTCCCTTCCCCCGGTACGACCCCGGCGGCAGCCGGTGATCACTCCTCGGCCGACGGCCGCGGTACGCACCCGGTGCGTACCGTACGCGCCGTACGTCCTGTGCGCGTCCCGCGCGCGGACGAGGAGAAGGTCAGCCGCCGCCGGGGCCGGCCGGGCCGGGACCGCGCCCGGAGGACGCCCCGTACCGCAGGAGCGGTGCCCGTGCCGCACGGGCGGCCGGCACGGGTGCCGCTCCCCCTGACGGCCCGCGGGAGGCGGTCAGGTCGTCTCTTTCGGATCTTGCCGGGCTCCCTAGGCCCCGTCACCGCCGGAGCCGTCGCTCTCGCGCCCGGTCCCGGCCGGGCGCGGGGCCAGGGCGACGGCGGTGACATCGGCGACCAGCTCCACCACATCGGGGCCGTACGCCGCCGAACTGACCACCTTCAGCAGCAGACAGAACGGACCCTTCCGGTACTTCCTGGCCAACTCCCGCTGGTGCCGGGCGAGATACCGGGCCGCGGCCTGGTTCCCGATCGACTGCTGACCGCAGAAGAGGAAGACGGGCCGCCCCTCCTCGCCGGGCGTCAGCCGCGCCAGCAGGACGTACTCGGCGACCCCCTGCTCGGAGCGGTACACCTCCGCGCCGATCCGGAACGCGCCCCGGACCCCCGGGCCCGCGGAGTCCGGGAGGATCTCCAGGCCCGGCAGCAGATTCGCCAGATGGGCGGCCGTCCGCTGGTTGGAGACCGGCCCGCCGACACAGAACTCGGACTGCTCGCCCACGCCCCGGCGGTCCGCGTCGTGCCAGATCACCTGGGCCCGGGCCCCGCAGTCCTTGATCAGCGCGGCGAGTTCGAGCAGCGCGAACACATCGGGGCGCCGTACCGAACCGTCCCGTCCGGCCTCCCGGTTGACGACCAGCAGGGCCTCCGAGTTCGCCGGAAGCCCGAAGAAGTCCCGGGTCCGGCGGAGGGACCGGCGCCACCGGTAGGTACGGGCCAGCCAGCCCACCAGCGCACTGATCCCGGCGGCGGTCAGCCCGAGAACGATATTGCGTATGTCGTCGTTCACCCGGCGCATGCTACTTCCGCCACCCCGCCGAACGGCAGCCCCGGCCTGCCCTGATCCCAGGCGCCCGAGGGCGCCGTTCGGCCCGGCGGGCCAGGTGCCGCCTCAGTACTCGGGAGGGCTATTTTATGCCTTTGTGTACGGTTGGTCTGTGATGATCAAAGAGAGCGAACCGCGCAGCCTCGGCCGTCCTGCTCCCGAAGCACGCTTGCAATTCGGGACGGAACTGCAGGAGGTCGGTGGCGGGCCGCGGCGCCGCCTGCTCTTGATCGACGATGCGCCTGCCTTCGAACTCAGCTTCTTCTGCGGAACGTGCCCGTTCCTGTTCCGCCGGCTGGAAGGCGCGAACGAGAAGCTGTCCCTCGAGAACATGCAGGATCGGCTGACCGGAGCCCTGGCCGATCCGGATGACGGCGGCGTGATCGAGGCGTTCGGTGCGCTGCTGCCGGAGGGCGAGTACCTTCCACTGCTGCTGGAGGTGGAACCCCGGCTGGTCGTCCCCGGCGCGGAGGGCGACTACTTCAGCGGCGAACAGGTCGCCGCATGGGGGGTCGACCAGTTCTGGGGCCTCCCGGAGTACCCGCACACCTCGTATTACCGGACCTTTGAGACCGCGGTCGACGCGGACGCCCACCTCTATGAGTTCGTCGTGCCCATGGTCCCCCCGACGTGGAACGACAGGGAGCGGGTCGAGGAGTACGTCAGGCTCATGGAGCTGGGCACCGTCCCGACCGCGGTGGCGCTCTCCACGCTGGACGTGTGCCGGTCCGCCCTCGGCCTGGGGGACGACCCTGCCGCGCACTGGGGCCTGACCCACTTCCTCCTGGACGGCCACCACAAACTAGAAGCCGCCGCCACGGCCGGTCGGCCGGTGCGGCTCCTCTCCCTTCTGGCCTTGGGCGAGAGCCTTGCCGGAGCGGACGATGCGGCCCGACTGCCCGCACTGCGCGCCCGGCCCCGCTCTGCTCGAACGACCGGCACCTGAACCCCCGCACCGTCCCCGCGAGCCCCCGGCACCGGGACCGGCGGTCCTGACGGGGGACGGTGCGGCCGCTAGGTTGGGCGGACTGGTGTCGACTGGAGGTTCGTTCGGATGCGTCTGCGCCGCTCCACCGCACGGAACATCGCGCTCCTGGCCGCTACCGCGGCCGTCGTCTCGCTCGGCGCGGCCGCCCCGCCCGCCGATTCCCCGTCCCGGTCCGGCGGTTCGCCCGGCAGCCCCCCGGCGCCCGTGAAGTCACCGGTCGCCGTCGGCTACGGCGGTGCCGTGGCCAGCGTCGACGCGGACGCCTCCGCCGCCGGGATCGAGGTCCTGCGCGGCGGCGGCAACGCCGTCGACGCGGCCGTCGCCACCGCCGCCGCCCTCGGCGTCACCGAGCCCTACTCGGCAGGCAGCGGCGGAGGCGGCTACTTCGTCTACTACGACGCGCGCACCCGCACCGTCCACACCGTGGACGGCCGCGAGACCGCGCCCCGCTCGGCCGACGCCTCCCTGTTCCTGGAGAACGGCCGGCCCATCCCCTTCGACCAGGGCCAGACCAGCGGGCTGGGCGTCGGTACCCCCGGCACCCCGGCCACCTGGGAGACCGCCCTGCGTTCCTGGGGCAGCCGCCCCCTCGCGCCATTGCTGAAGCCCGCCGAGAGACTGGCCCGGCAGGGATTCGCCGTGGACGCGACCTTCCGCGCCCAGACCGAGGCCAATCAGGCGCGGTTCGCCGACTTCCCGGCCACCGCCGAACTCTTCCTGCCCGGTGGGGCGCTGCCCGTGGTCGGCTCCACCTTCAAGAACCCCGACCTCGCCCGTACCTACCGGGAGATCGCTCGGGAGGGCGTGCGGACGCTGTACCGGGGCGAGATCGCCGAGGACATCGTCGACACCGTCCGCAAACCCCCCGTGGCCCCCGGCGCCACCCGGATCGTCCGCCCCGGCGATCTGACCGCCGGTGACCTGAGGGCGTACGAAACGGTGCGCCGCGCCCCGACGAAGATCTCCTACCGGGGGCTCGACGTCTACGGCATGGCGCCCTCCTCCTCCGGCGGGACCACCGTCGGCCAGGCGCTGAACATGCTGGAGGGGACCGATCTGTCGAAGGCGTCGCAGTCCGCGTATCTGCACCGGTTCATCGAGGCCAGCCGGATCGCGTTCGCCGACCGCGGGCGTTGGGTCGGCGACCCGGCGTTCGAGCCGGTGCCGACGAAGGAACTGCTGTCGCAGCGGTACGCGGCCGGCCGGTCCTGCCTGATCAGGGACGACGCGGTGCTCACCAGCCCGCTGGCGCCCGGTGACCCGCGGAATCCGGTGCCGTGCGGCGCCGGCGGGACGGCCGTGCCGACCACGCACCAGGGCGAGACCACCACGCATCTCACGGTCGCCGACAAATGGGGCAATGTCGTTGCTTACACCCTGACCATCGAGTCCACCGGCGGCAGCGGTATCACCGTCCCGGGGCGCGGCTTCCTGCTGAACAACGAGCTGACCGACTTCTCCTTCGCCCCGGCGAACCCGGCGGTCCACGACCCGAATCTGCCGGGCCCCGGCAAGCGCCCCCGCTCGTCCATGTCCCCGACGATCGTCCTGGACGACGGCCGCCCGGTGCTGGCGCTCGGCTCCCCGGGCGGGGCGACCATCATCACCACCGTCCTCCAGACCCTGACGAGCCGTCTGGACCGGGGGCTGCCGCTGGTGGAGGCGATCGCCGCACCGCGCGCCAGCCAGCGCAACCAGACCACCACCGAACTGGAACCGGCCCTCTGGAACAGCCCCGTCCGGGCCGAACTGGAGCGTATCGGGCACGGCTTCCGGCAGAACCCGGAGATCGGCGCGGCGACCGGTATCGAACGGCTCTCCGACGGCCGCTGGCTGGCCGCGGCCGAGAAGACCCGCCGCGGCGGCGGCTCGGCGATGGTGGTCCGCCCGAGCGGCCGCCCGTAGCCGCCGGCTCCCGGCGGCCCGGGTGCGGCCGTCGGTGCCGCTCGGCTCGGCGGGCCCGGGGCGCCGTGCCACGCCGAAGGGCGCCGCACGGCACGGCGCCCGGCCGCCGGTCACCCGCGGGCGGTCCGCGGGCGCCCGGCGGCCGGGTACCGGACGTACCACCGGTGCCCGGCGCCGTGTTCGTCCACGGGACGAGACCTCCCCGTACGGGCGTACTCCATCCGGCTCCCCGTACGGAACCGCCGGAGCGGACCAACCGGCGCACGGTTCGCCGTACTTGGGGCGCGGCCGGCGCGAACGGGCGTACGGCAGGGGGGATCGGTCGTCACCGGGAGCGGGTAAGGACGGTTTTCCGCGCGGTATCCGTACAGATCCGCTCAGAAAGGCGCCCCAGCCATGCATGTTCGTACCCTCGCCCTCGCCACCGTCTGCGGAGCGTCCCTGCTGGCGGGGGCCGCGGTCCCCGCCCCGCCCGCGACGGCGACCCCGGCGCAGGCCCCGCCCCGCCCCGCGACGGCAAAGGCGAAGGCCGTCGGCGCCGCGGACCTCCTCGCCAGGACCCGGACCTGCGACCGGATCTCGCGGGGGAAGTACCGCAAGGACGCGGGCGCCAAGGCGACCGTGCCGGTATGCGCGACCGGCGGCGCGGTCCACTGGAAGGCGGACCTGGACATTGCCTGCGACGGCCGCAAGAGCACCCGGTGCAACCGGAAGACGGATCCCTGGTTCCTCCCGGACACCGCGTTCCACCAGTCCGACGGCAAACCACTCGACGCGGCGAGCCTGCCGTACGTGGTGGTCCCCGCGCCCAGCACGATCTGGAAGTACCCCGACGCGGGGATCCGCGGCGGCGGGGTCGTCGCCGTCGTCCACGGCAACCGGGTGCGGTACGGGGTCGTCGGCGACACCGGCCCCGCGAAGATCATCGGCGAGGCGTCCTACGCCATGGCGCAGTCGCTCGGAATCGACCCCGACCCGGTCTCCGGCGGGGTGTCCGGAGGCGTGACGTACGTCTTCTTCCCCGGCTCGCGGGCCCGTCCGATCGAGAGCCGCGCCGCCGCCGTCCGGCTCGGCGAGCAGCTGGCCCGGGAGTTCGTCGCCGCAGGCTGACCGGCGGGCCGAACGGCGGGGGTCGGCCGTGGGCGGTCGCGGGTCGGCGCCAGGTCCGGTGGTGGGCCCGCAGGCCGGCCACGGGCCGCCCCGGCATCGGGCCGTAGCCCGGTCATGGGCCCGCCGGCCGCCGAGGGTCCGGAGACGGGCCTGCCGCGCACCGGCCCGGGCCGGTCGGTGCCGGTCGCGTCCGGCCGGTCGCGTACGAATCCGGGCACCCGGCACCGTCCCCGGATCGGTCGCGCCCCGGATCACCTACGGTCCCCGGCCGCCGCCGCGGGACCCCGCGGCCGCGCTACAGCGCCGTCAGGACGCGCGGGCCCGAGGCCGTGACCGCGACCGTGTGCTCCGCGTGGGAGGCGCGGCTCCGGTCCAGGGTGCGGACCGTCCAGCCGTCGCGGTCCGTATACGTGTGGTCCGTGCCGGAGGCCGTCAGCATCGGTTCGATCGCGAACACCATGCCCGGACGCAGCACCATGCCGCGCCCCGCCCGGCCCTCGTTCGGGATGCCGGGGTCCTCGTGCATGCTGCGGCCGATGCCGTGGCCGCCGAAGCCCTCGGGGATGCCGTAGCCCGCGGCGCGGCAGACCCTGCCGACGGCATGGGCGATATCGCCCACCCGGTTGCCCGGGACGGCGGCCGCGATGCCCGCGGCGAGCGCCTCCTCGGCGGCGGCGATCAGCCGGGTGTCCTCCGGCCGGGCCCGGCCCACGGTGAAACTCACGGCCGCGTCCCCGGCCCAGCCGTCGAGCAGGGCGCCGCAGTCGAGGCTGACGAGATCGCCGTCGCGGAGCCGGTAGCCGTCCGGGATCCCGTGCACCACCGCGTCGTTGACGGAGGCGCAGAGCACCGCCGGGAAGGGGACGGGAGCCCAGGAGGGGTGGTAGTCGAGGAAGGGCGATCCGGCGCCCGCGCCGTCCAGGACGGCCCGCGCGACCCGGTCCAGCTCGGTCAGCTCCACCCCGACGACGGCCGCGTCCCGGGCCGCCGCGAGGGCCTGTGCCACGATGCGGCCGGCGGCCCGCATCGCTTCGATCGACTGTTCGGTCTTGATTTCTACCATGCCAATTACTATACCGGTCGATGGAGCGTCTCCGGTATTAGAATGACGGCATGGTTCGTACCCCACTCACTCCCGAAGAGCGTGAACGCGGCGAGCGGCTCGGCCGGCTCCTGCGCGAGGCGCGCGGCCCCCGCAGCATGGTGGAGGTGGCCGCCGAGGCCGGGATCTCCGCCGAGACCCTGCGCAAGATCGAAACCGGCCGTGCCCCCACGCCCGCCTTCTTCACCGTCGCGGCGCTCGCCGCCGTCCTCCGGCTGTCGACGGACGAGCTGGCGGCGGCCTGCACCCCGGCGGCCGTCCCGTAGGGCGGCCGGGCGCGGCGACGCGCGAAGCCGGGGCACCCGGTCCGCCCCCGGCCCCGGCGGCGTAGGCTCGGACCGTGACCGCCGTCGAGGACATCGCGCCCGCCCGCTATCTCAGCCTGACCACGTTCCGCCGGGACGGGACCGGGGTCGCCACCCCGGTCTGGTTCGCCGAGGACGGCGGCAGGCTCTACGTCTGGACCAACAGCGACTCCTGGAAGGTCAAGCGGCTCGGTCGCGACCCGCGGGTCACGGTCGCGGTCTGCGACGTCCGCGGCCGGATCGCCGACGGCGCCCCGAGCGCCGAGGGCACCGGTGAACTGCTGGACCAGGAGGGGACGGTGCGGGCCCGCAATCTGATCGCCCGCAAGTACGGCTGGCAGTTCCGGGCCATCGACTGGCCGGCCCGGCTGTTCCGCCGCGGCAAGACCCCCCACACGGGCATCGCCGTCACCCTGGAACAGCCCGCGCCCACGGCCTGACCCCGGACGGCGGGCGCCACCGACTCCCGGCGCACCGGCTGCGGCGGAGCGGCCGGACGGGCTCCGCGCCGCGCCCGGCCCGTACCCGGCCCGTACCCGACCCGGCCCGGCCCGCGCGTATCGCGTACGCCCTCCGCCGGGCCCGGGCCCTGACCTTGCCGCCGCCCGCTTAGGCCCCCCGGCGCGTTCCGCCCGGCTCCCGCCGCCCCGGCGGCCTCCGCCCTCCCCTCTCCCCGCGGACAGCGGCCGGCGGACAGCGGCCGGCGGACCGCCGGGCGGGTGAATCGCGATCGACTCCGCGGGTTGGCTGCAATGGTCTTGCCCCGGTGTGTGACGAGGCTTACGTTCTCCATCTACGTTCCGCGTCTACGTGCGTAGAGGCGATGCGCCGATGCCGGGTGCCGCCCGGCCGAAGGAGCAGCCCATGGCCCCAGTCGTACGCGCCGCCCTGGTCCAGGCGACCTGGACGGGCGACACCGAGTCGATGATCGCCAAACACGAGGCCCATGCCCGTGCGGCCGCCGAACGGGGTGCCCGGGTGATCGGGTTCCAGGAAGTCTTCAACGCGCCCTACTTCTGCCAGGTGCAGGAGCCCGAGCACTACCGCTGGGCGGAGCCCGTCCCGGACGGCCCGACCGTCCGGAGGATGCGGGAGCTGGCCCGGGAGACCGGCATGGTGATCGTGGCGCCCGTCTTCGAGATCGAGGACTCGGGCTTCTACTACAACACCGCCGCCGTGATCGACGCCGACGGCAGCTATCTCGGCAAGTACCGGAAGCACCACATCCCGCAGGTCAGAGGCTTCTGGGAGAAGTACTACTTCCGGCCGGGCAATGCGGGCTGGCCCGTCTTCGACACCGCGGCCGGCCGGATCGGCGTCTATATCTGCTACGACCGGCACTTCCCCGAGGGCTGGCGCCAACTGGGCCTCGCCGGGGCACAGCTCGTCTACAACCCGTCCGCCACCTCCCGCGGCCTCTCCGCCCACCTCTGGAAGCTGGAGCAGCCCGCGGCCGCCGTCGCCAACGAGTACTTCGTCGCCGCCATCAACCGGGTCGGCCGCGAGGAGTACGGCGACAACGACTTCTACGGCACGAGCTACTTCGTCGACCCGCGCGGACAGTTCGTCGGTGAGGTTGCCGACGACACGGCCGAGGAGCTGGTCGTCCGCGATCTCGACCTCGGGCTGATCGACGAGGTGCGGCAGCAGTGGGCCTTCTACCGCGACCGGCGGCCCGACGCCTACGAAGGGCTGGTACGGCCGTGAACCACACCACCGGCGCCGCCACCGGGCGTCCCGCCGCCTCCGCCGTCCCGCCCGCACCCCGGCCCCCGAACCCGCTCCACGAACGCCATCGCGCCGTCCTCCCCGACTGGCTGGCGCTGTACTACGCCGACCCGCTGGAGCTGAGCCACGGCGAGGGCCGGTACGTCTGGGACAGCGAGGGCAACAGATACCTCGACTTCTTCGGCGGCATCCTCACTACCATGACCGCCCACGCCCTGCCCGAGGTCACCAAGGCCGTGAGCGAGCAGGCCGCCCGGATCGTCCACTCCTCCACGCTCTATCTCAACCGGCCCATGGTGGAGCTGGCCGAGCGGATCGCCGCCCTCTCCGGGATCCCCGACGCCCGGGTCTTCTTCACCACCTCCGGCACCGAGGCCAATGACACCGCCCTGCTGCTGGCCACCGCCTACCGCGGCTCGAACCAGGTCCTGGCGATGCGCAACAGCTACCACGGCCGCTCCTTCTCGACCGTCGGCATCACCGGCAACAGCGCCTGGTCGCCGACCGGCCTCTCCCCGCTCCAGACCCTGTACGTGCACGGCGGGGTGCGTACCCGGGGCCCGTACGCCCACCTCACCGACGCCGAGTTCACCGACGCCTGCGTCGCGGACCTGGAGGACCTCATCGGCCAGGGCCGCGTCCCCGCCGCCCTGATCGCCGAACCCGTCCAGGGCGTCGGCGGCTTCACCTCACCGCCCGACGGGCTGTACGCCGCCTTCCGCGAGGTGCTCGACCGGCACGGGGTGCTGTGGATCTCCGACGAGGTCCAGACCGGCTGGGGCCGTACCGGCGACCACTTCTGGGGCTGGCAGGCCCACGACCGCAACGGCCCGCCGGACATCGTCACCTTCGCCAAGGGCATCGCCAACGGGATGTCCGTCGGCGGGGTGATCGCCCGCGCGGAGATCATGAACACCGTCGACGCCAACTCCATCTCCACCTTTGGCGGTTCGCCCGTCACCATGGCCGCCGGTCTGGCCAACCTCTCCCATCTGCTGGAACACGACCTCCAGGGCAATGCCCGCAGGGTCGGCGGACTGCTGATCGAACGGCTGCGGGCCGTCGCGGCCGCCGTACCCGCGGTCCGGGAGGTCCGCGGCCGGGGCCTGATGATCGGTATCGAGATCGTCCGGCCCGGGAGCGACGAGGCCGACCCGGCGGCGACCACGGCCGTCCTGGAGGCCGCCCGCGCGGGCGGCCTGCTGATCGGCAAGGGCGGCGGCCACCACTCCAGCGCCCTGCGGATCGCACCGCCGCTCTCCCTGACCGTCGCCGAGGCCGAGGAGGGCGCGGCGATCCTCGAAGGGGCCCTGCGCGCCCTCTGAGACCGCCCGGCCCCGCCACCCCGGACCGGCCCCCATCCCGTCCCGGCCCCGCACCCCGGACCGGCCCCGGCCGAAGACCGTCCGTCACCCAACCATCCCTCACCGAACCGTCCGTCACCCAACCGTCCCGTACGCAAGGGAGCGCCCGCCATGAGCAGTACCCGCACCCTGATCCGCGGCGGACTGGTGGTCACCGCCGCCGAAGAGACCCATGCCGACGTCCTGATCGAAGACGGGCGGATCGCCGCCCTCGCCGCCCACGGCTCCGGCGCCGCCGGGGCCTGGACGGCCGACCGGGTCATCGACGCCACCGGGAAGTACGTCGTCCCGGGCGGAGTCGACGGCCACACCCATATGGAGATGCCCTTCGGCGGCACCTACGCCTCCGACACCTTCGAAACCGGCACCCGCGCCGCCGCCTGGGGCGGCACCACCACCATCGTCGACTTCGTCGTCCAGTCCGTCGGCCGCTCACTGCGCGAGGGCCTCGACGCCTGGTACGCCAAGGCCGACGGCAACTGCGCCATCGACTACGGCTTCCATATGATCCTCTCCGATGTCACCGAGAGGTCCCTGAACGAGATGGACCGGCTGGTCGAGGAGGGCATCACCTCCTTCAAACTCTTCATGGCCTACCCCGGCGTCTTCTACAGCGACGACGGACGCATCCTCCGGGCCATGCAGCGCGCCGCCGGGAACGGCGGGCTGATCATGATGCACGCGGAGAACGGCATCGCCATCGACGTCCTCGTCGAACAGGCCCTGGCCGCCGGGCACACCGACCCCCGCTACCACGGCGAGGTCCGCAGGGCCCTGCTGGAGGCCGAAGCCACCCACCGGGCGATCCAGCTGGCCCGGGTCGCGGGCGCCCCGCTCTATGTCGTGCACGTCTCGGCCCAGGAGGCGGTCGCCGAACTCACCACCGCCCGGGACCTCGGCCTCCCCGTCTTCGGCGAGACCTGCCCGCAGTACCTCTTCCTCTCCACCGACGACCTCGCGCGCCCCGGGTTCGAGGGCGCCAAGTACGTGTGCAGCACCCCGCTGCGCCCGGTGGACCACCAGGCGGCGCTCTGGCGCGGGCTGCGCACCAACGACCTCCAGGTCGTCTCCACCGACCACTGCCCGTTCTGCTTCACCGGCCAGAAGGAGCTGGGGCGCGGGGACTTCTCGAAGATCCCCAACGGGCTGCCGGGGGTGGAGCACCGGATGGACCTGCTCCACCAGGCCGTGGTGGAAGGACATATCAGCCGCCGCCGGTGGATCGAGATCGCCTGCGCCTCCCCGGCGCGGATGTTCGGCCTCTATCCGAAGAAGGGCACGATCGCACCGGGCGCCGACGCGGACGTCGTGGTCTACGACCCGCACACCGAGCAGGTCCTCTCCGCCGAAACCCACCATATGAACGTCGACTACTCGGTGTACGAGGGCAAGCGGATCACCGGACAGGTGGAGACCGTGCTCTCCCGGGGCGAACTCGTCGTCGACCGCCGCAGCTACACCGGCCGGGCCGGCCACGGGACCTTCCTCGCCCGCGCCACCTGCCAGTACCTGTAAGCCCGGCACACGCACGCACGCAACACGCAGCACACAGCAAGGAGCCGTCCCATGGACTTCGGCCTGGTATTGCAGACCGACCCGCCCGCCTCGGAGGTCGTCGGCCTGATGGAACGGGCCGAGCGCAACGGCTTCCGCTACGGCTGGACCTTCGACTCGGCGGTGCTCTGGCAGGAGCCGTTCGTCATCCACAGCCGGATCCTGGCGGCCACGGAGAAGCTGATCGTGGGCCCGATGGTCACCAACCCCGGCACCCGCACCTGGGAGGTGACCGCCTCCACCTTCGCCACCCTCAACGACATGTACGGCAACCGCACGGTCTGCGGCATCGGCCGCGGCGACTCCGCGATGCGGGTCGCCGGACGCAGGCCCAACACCCTCGCCAGGCTGGGCGAGGCCGTCGACGTCATCCGCGACCTCGCCGAGGGCCGCGAGGCCGTCGTCGACGGCAGCCCGGTCCGCATCCCCTGGATCCGGGACGGCAGGCTCCCCGTCTGGATGGCCGCGTACGGACCGAAGGCGCTGGCCCTGACCGGACGGAAGGCCGACGGGTTCATCCTCCAGCTCGCCGACCCCTATCTCACCGAGTGGATGATCCGTGCCGTACGGGAGGCGGCCGAGCAGGCCGGCCGGGACCCGGACGCCCTCACCATCTGCGTGGCGGCCCCCGCGTACATCGGCGACGACCTGGCCCACGCCCGCGACCAGTGCCGCTGGTTCGGCGGGATGGTCGGCAACCATGTCGCCGACCTGGTGGCCCGCTACGGCGAGCACTCCGGGCTGGTGCCCGAGGCCCTCACCTCGTACATCAGGTCCCGGCACGGCTACGACTACAGCCACCACGGCCGCGCCGGAAACCCGTCCACCGACTTCGTCCCCGACGAGATCGTCGACCGCTTCTGTCTGCTGGGCCCAGCCGAGGCCCATATCGAGAAACTCCGGACCCTGCGCGACCTCGGGGTCGACCAGTTCGCCGTGTACAACATGCACGACGCCCGCGAACACGTCATCGACGTCTACGGTGAACACGTCATCCCGGCGCTCGCCGATTGACACCGTCCGCGGCGCGGGCACCGATGCCCGCGCCAACCGCACGGCCCCGTACCCCCGGACGGCGCTCCGACAGCGAGAGGCAGACCATGGCCCAGGAAGCACAGCGTCCCGCGGACGCCTCCGGTACCTTCCGGATCGGCGGCGACCTCCCCGTCAACCGGCTCGGCTACGGAGCGATGCAGCTCACCGGCCCCGGCGTCTGGGGACCGCCGAAGGATCCCGCCGAAGCCGTACGGGTCCTGCGCCGCGCCGTCGAGCTGGGCGTGAACCTCATCGACACGGCCGACTCCTACGGCCCCTTCGTCAGCGAACAGCTCATCCGCGAGGCACTCCACCCCTACCCGGCGGACCTGGTGATCGCCACCAAGGGCGGCTTCGCCCGCTCGGGCCCGGACGCCTGGCAGCCCCTGGGCCGGCCGGAGTACCTGCGGCAGCAGACCGAACTGAGCCTCCGTCACCTCGGTGTCGAGCGCATCGACCTCTACCAGCTGCACCGCATCGACCCCAAGGTCCCCCTGGCCGACCAGCTCGGCGAGCTGCGCCTGCTCCAGCAGGAGGGCAAGATCCGCCATATCGGACTCTCCCAGGTGACGGTCCCGCAGCTCGACGAAGCCCGTACGATCGCGGACATCGTCTCCGTACAGAACCTGTACAACCTCGCCGACCGGGGAGCCGAGGACGTACTGGACTACGCCGAACGGGAGAACCTGGGCTTCATCCCCTGGTTCCCGATGGCCACCGGCCGTCTGGCCCGCGCGGGCGGCCCGCTCGACACCCTGGCGAAGACCCACGGCGCGACCCCCTCCCAGCTCGCCCTGGCCTGGCTGCTGCGCCGCTCACCCGTCGTCCTCCCCATCCCCGGCACCTCCCGGGTTGCCCACCTGGAGGAGAACCTCCACGCCGCCCTGCTCACCCTGGACGACGCCGCCTACGAGGAACTGGGTGACACCGCGCTGGAGTCGTGACCGGCGGGGTCCGGTGCCGGCCGCGCCTCCGGCGGCCGAGGCCCCGTGAGGTCCCTGCGGAGCGGTAAATCCGTTGCCCCCACCGGCCGGTTCGGCGAGAGTCCCCGTATGGACAACGGACGGAACAGGCACCGGGGTGTGGACGCGCTCTTCTCGAACGGGCGGCTGACAGCCGTGCCGCGGAAGGTGGCGCGGCGGCGGGAGTTGCTGGAGCATCTGGCCGGGACGCTCTTCGACACCGGGCGGGAGTACGGGGAGAGCGAGGTCAACGAACGGCTCGGCCGGGTGTACGACGACCATGCCGCCCTGCGGCGGTATCTGGTGACCGAGGGACTGCTCCGGCGGAGCCGGGACGGGCGGGCCTACTGGCGGGACGCCCCCGCCGACGCCGCGGCCTAGAAGGGCCGCGGCGTCGGGTCCGCGGCGCTCCGGTCGCACTCGCCGGGCCCCGGCACTGCATCCTTCGGCCTACCCCTCCCTCCACCCCGGGCAGGACGCGACCCGGCCCGCCCCGGGGGACGCTGGAGGCATGAAGAACGCCGTGCTCGAAATCGTCGGATGGGTGGCCGGGATCCAAGGGGCCCTGGGAGCGGGAGGGCTGCTCTTCGGGGACGGCCCCTGGGGAGTCGTCCACCAGTACTGGGATCTGTCCGTCGCCGGGTACATCGTGCTGCTCGTCGCCGGGATCCTGCTCGTCGGCGCCGCCGAGGTGGGGAAGCACCGCAGCAGAGTGTGAGCAGCGGGTACCCCGGCCGGTGGCGGGGCCTCAGGGGACCCGGGCCGTCCACTCCTCGGACGCGAACTTCGTCCGGACCAGCTCCCTGGCCAGCGCCAGTTCCTCGTCGGTGACCTTGCCCGCGGTCAGCCCGTACCGCCCGCGGAACGAGTCGATCATCCGCTCGATCACCGTCTCGCGCGGCAGCCCGGTCTGCCGCCGCAGCGGGTCCACCCGCTTCTTCGCGCTCTTCGTGCCCTTGTCCGAGAGCTTCTCCCGGCCGATGCGGAGCACCTCGGTCATCTTGTCGGCGTCGATGTCGTACGCCATCGTCACATGGTGCAGCACCGCGCCCGGGCCGCCGTCGGGGCCGACCATCCGCTTCTGCGCGGCCCCCGCCACCTTCCCGATCTCCGTCGCGATGTCGTTGAGCGGCTGGTACCACGCCCGGATGCCCATATCGCCGAGGGCCCCGAGGACCCAGTCGTCCAGATAGGCGTACGAGTCGGCGAAGGACAGCCCGGAGACCAGCGAATCGGGCACCGAGAGGGAGTACGTGATGGTGCTGTGCGGCTCCGCGAACATCGCGCCGCCGCCGGAGATCCGCCGGACCACCGTCACCCCGTGCCGGGCCGCGCCCTCCGGGTCGACCTCGTTGCGCAGGGACTGGAAGCTGCCGATGATCACGGCGGGGGAGTCCCACTGCCAGACCCGCAGGGTCGGCGGCCGCCGGCCGGCCGCCACCTCGGCCGTGATCACCTCGTCCAGCGCCATATGCAGGGCGGGCGGCTGCGGCGGCTCGTGGACGAGCTGCCAGTCGTAGTCCCGCCAGTCGGTGGCCTGCGCGAGCGCCCGGCGCACCGCCACGGCCACCGACTCCGCGGTGAACCCGAACAGCACCGCGGACGGCGGCAGCGCCGCCTCGATCCGGGCCCGCAGTCCGGCGGTGTCCGTATCCGCCGGGGCGCCCTCCAGCGCCGCGTCGATCCCGGTGATGGCGTCGTCCGGCTCCAGGAAGAAATCACCGCTGACCCGGACGTCCTTCAGTCTGCCGTCCGCCACGTCCAGATCGACGACCACCAGCTTGCCGCCCGGGACCTTGTACTCTCCGTGCACCGCACACCCACTTGCCTCTGCCTGGCCTTGCCCGCGCCACCGGTCCCGCAGGTCCGGGACGTGCGCGGGCCTCCTTCCGGACAACGGCTCCACCGGAGGGGATGTTCCCCGGCCGGCAGGCCGTACGGCCCCGGTCCCCCGTACGGCCCTCGTCCCCCGCCCCCGTACGGCCCCGGCCGGGCGAGCCCTCAGGAACCCTCCGCCGTCCGCAGCACCAGCTCCGCCGCCCTCGCGTAGGCGCCCTCCTGCGCTCCGGTCAGCGGTTCGGTGTGCGCGGCGATCCGGAACACCAGCGCCCGGAGCAGCATCTGCCGCCACTCCGGCAGCGCCGACCAGCGCTCCAGCAGCGGCGCGCCCTGCTCCCACCAGCACACCGCGTCCACCGCGACGACCGCGGCCGCCCAGGCGGCCGGACGCCAGTAGACGGCCCAGTCGATGACCGCCGGGGGAGTGCCCGGAGCGAACAGCACATTGCCCAGCAGATCGCCGTGGACGAGCTGGGCGGGCGACCGCACCGGCCGCCGCTCCGCCAGCAGCGTCTTCAGCAGCACCGCGCCCGGCGCCCCGGCGGCCCCCGAGCCGCCGTCGCCGTCCCCCGTACCGAAGGCCAGCCGGTCCGCCGCGGCCCAGGGGTCGTCCCGCACATCGAGGAAGCGCGGCCGGGGCAGGCCCGCCAGCGCGGCATGGAACGCGGTACCCGCCCGGATCACCTCGTCGGGCCGGTACGGGTCGGCCGCCCCCGGCAGCCAGTGCCAGGCCTCCCAGCCGTCCACCGACCAGGTCCCGTCGGTCCCGAGCACCGGACGCGCCACCCGGAACCCCTCCCCGTCGGGAAGATGGTGGAGCACGCCCGCGCACCAGTTCGCCCCGGCCGGCAGGGCGACCGGCTTGAGCACCAGGGCGCCGTAGCGCAGCGCCGTGACGGCGCCCTGCCCGCCGGTCAGCGGTACCGCGGGCGCGGTGGCCCCGAAGGCGGTGAGTACGGCGGCCGGGGGAGCGGAAATGTGGTCCATGTCACCGCAGGGTAGGGGCGATTCGCCCCGTACGGGGAACATTTCACCGGGATGCGGTGAACTCCCGGTGCCGGAGCCCCGGCCGGTCTCCGGAAGCCCGCGCATCCGTGCTTAGCTGGACATATGATCGAAGACTTTCTTCAGGGGGACCTGTCCGACGTCGAGGAGGCGGTCCGCAAGGCCGCGGCCGCGGAGATCATGCCGAGGTTCCGGCAACTGGCCGTGGACGAGGTCGTCGAGAAGAGCGGACCGCACGACCTCGTCACCGCCGCCGACCGGCTCGCCGAGGAGCATCTGACCGCGAGCCTGACCGCGCTGCTGCCCGGCTCGGTGGTCGTCGGCGAGGAGGCGGTGCACGCCGATCCGTCCGTGTACGACGCCGTCAACGGCGACGCGCCGGTCTGGATCGTCGACCCGGTCGACGGCACCCGCCAGTTCGTCCGCGGCGAGGAGCGTTTCTGCACGCTCGTCGCCCTGGCCCACCGCGGTGAGCTGCTCGCCTCGTGGACGTACGCCCCCGCACTCGACCAGCTCGCGGTGGCCGTCCGCGGCGGCGGGGCCCGTCTCGACGGGGTGCCGCTGGAGTCCGGGTCCCCGGGCCCGGACGCCGTGCTCTCCGTGGCCACCTCCCACCCCGACTACACGACCGGCGCCCAGAAGCGCGCGCTCCTGGGCCTGGAGAATCCCGGTATGCGGCCCCGCCCCTGCGGCGCCGCCGGGATGGAGTACCTCGCCCTGGCCGCCGGCGAGCTGGACGCGGTCGCCTTCTCCTGGGAGGCCGCCTGGGACCACGCGGCCGGCCTGCTGCTGCTGACCGAGGCGGGCGGCGCGCATCTGACCCTCGACGGAGTGCCGTTCCGGATCGGCGGCGGGAACGCGCTTCCGTTCACGGCCGCCCGTGACCTGGCGACGGCGGAGCGCGTCCTGGCGGCGCTCAGGCCCTGAGGCCCTGATGCCCCCTGAGGCCCTGAGGCCCTGATGCCCTGAGGCCCGGCCCGTGGGCCGCGGGGTACGGGTTCCGTGCCCCGCGCCCGCCCGGCCCCGGCCCGCCGGGCCCCCGCCCGGGCGGGCGGAATATCCTGGAGGCCGTCACCCGGCGAAGACGAAGGAGTCCGAAGGTGCCGTCGATGCTCGATACCGTCGTCGTGGGTGCGGGCCCCAACGGGCTGACGGCCGCCGCCGAACTGGCCCGCCGCGGATTCTCGGTCGCCGTCTTCGAGGCCCTCGACACCGTCGGCGGCGGTGCGCGCACCGAGGAGCTGACCCTCCCGGGCTTCCGGCACGACCCCTGCTCGGCCGTGCACCCCCTCGGGATCGGATCGCCCGCCTTCTCCGCGATGCCGCTGGAGCGGTACGGGCTGGAGTGGCTCCACCCCGAACTGCCGCTCGCGCACCCGTTCCCCGACGGCACCGCCGCCTTCCTGGCCCGCTCCGTCGGCGAGAGCGCCATGTCGTTCGGTCCCCGGGACGCGGGCACCTACCGGCGTCTCGTCGAGCCCTACCTGGGCCGCTGGGACGACCTTGCCGCCGACTTCCTCCGCGTCCCCTGGGACGGGCTGCCCCGGGACCCGTACCGCTTCGCCCGCTTCGGGCTGACCGCGCTCCGGCCCGCCACCTGGACGATGCGGCGCTTCGCCGGCGAGAAGGCGCGCGGGCTGTTCGCCGGGCTCGCCGCCCACGCCATCGCCTCCAGCTCGGGCCTCGCCACCACCGGTATCGCCCTGATGTTCGCCCTGGCCGCGCACGAGCGGGGCTGGCCCCTGCCGCGCGGCGGCTCCCAGGCGATCTCGGACGCCCTCGCCGCGTACATCCGCGAACTGGGCGGCACCATCCACACCGGGACCGAGGTCAAGCGGCTCGACGAACTCCCGCCCGCCCGCGCCTATGTCTTCGACACCTCCCCGACCGCGCTCGCCCGGATCGCCGGACTCGGCGGCGCCTACGACCGCTACCGCTACGGCGCCTCCGTCTTCAAGGTCGACTACGCCCTGTCGGGACCGGTGCCGTGGACCGCGCGGGAGGCCCGTACCGCCGGAACCGTCCATATCGGACCCACCGCGGAGGAGATCGAAGCCGCGCTCCAGGCCGCCGTGACCGGACGCGATCCGGACGTCCCCTTCCTCATCACGGCCCAGCCCAGCCTGGTCGACCCGGCGCGCGCACCCGAGGGCAAGCACGTGTTCTGGGCGTACGGGCATGTGCCCGCCCGCTGGGAGGGCGACGCCACCGAGGTGGTCGAGCGCCAGATCGAACGGTTCGCGCCCGGCTTCCGCGATCTCGTACTCGCCCGTTCCGTCGCCGGGCCGCCGCAACTGGCCGCCCGCAACGCCAACTACGTCGGCGGCGATATCGCGTGCGGCGCCTTCGCCGGGCTCCAGACCGTGCTCCGGCCCAAACTGGCCCGGGTCCCGTACGCCACCGCGCACCCCGCGGTCTTCCTCTGCTCCTCCGCCACCCCGCCCGGTCCCGGCGTCCACGGCATGTCGGGCCACTGGGCGGCGAAGGCCGTCTGGCGGCGGCTCAGGGCCACCGGCTGACCGGCCGTCCGGTCCCCTCCGGGGGCGGGCCGGGCACCGTCCGCGCAATGGGATGATGACGCCATGACCCAGCGACCCGCCATCGTCCTCGTGCGCGGCGACATCACCAAGCAGCAGGCCGACGTCATCGTCAACGCCGCGAACACCTCCCTCCTCGGCGGCGGCGGGGTGGACGGTGCGATCCACCGCGCGGGCGGCCCCGAGATCCTCGCGGCCTGCCGCGCCCTGCGCGCCTCCCACTACGGCAAGGGCCTGCGGACCGGGCAGGCCGTGGCGACGACGGCCGGAAAGCTGGCCGCGGGCCATGTGATCCACACCCCGGGCCCGGTCTGGTCCCGGGAGCACGACCGCAGCGAACTGCTGGCCTCCTGCTACCGCGAGTCGCTGCGGGTGGCGGCGGAACTGGGCGCCCGCACGGTCGCCTTCCCGGCCATCTCCACGGGCATCTACGGCTGGCCGATGGACGACGCGGCCCGGATCGCGGTCCGCTCGGTCCGCGAGTCGGCGGTCCCGCCGGTGCAGGAGATCCGCTTCGTCCTGTTCGACGAGTACGCCTACGAGGAGTTCGCCGCGGCCCTCCGCGCGACAACGCTCTGAGCCGCGGCGCGCCGGGTCCGGGCCCGGGACCGATATCCGTGCCGGGCGGCGAGGCCTTCCGCGTCCTGCTTGCCGCCACAATGGAGCCATGCCAGAGACGACGTACGGCACGGGCGAGGGGCCGGACACCGGGGCCGGCCCCTCGCTGCCCGACGGGGCCGCTGAGGCCGCCCGCGCCGGAGCGGGCACAAGGGAATCCGCCTCGCTCATCGCCGCCGCCGTCGAGCGGGAGCTGCGGGGACAGGTGCTGGACGAATATCTGGCCGACTACGAACGCCGCAACGGACCTGTCTCCGAGTCCGCGCGCCGGCAGGCGCGGAAAGTGTTCGGCGAGGCCCTCGCCGAACCCGCCCGCGGGCCCGCCACAGGCTCAGTCACGAGAGGCCCGGCTCCTGGGCGGTAAAGGGCTCGCCGGGCCGTCTGCCGATGACGAGACGGCAGTGACCCCGACCGTGCGGCCCCCGCGGCGACCGGGTCCGGCTCGCCGCCGTGTGAGGCGCAAGCCGGGGGACCCCCGGCGCCCGGCCGCTCCCCGCCCGAGGGCCATGTCGGAAATCCGCCAGCCTCCCGGGGAGGGATGCAGGATGCTGGGGGCATGCACACCGACACCGAGCGCTGTGTACGCGCCGTGCAGTCGAAGGACGCCCGCTTCGACGGCTGGTTCTTCACCGCCGTACTCACCACCCGGATCTACTGCCGGCCGAGCTGCCCCGTCGTACCGCCCAAGCCGGAGAACATGACGTTCTACCCCAGCGCCGCCGCCTGCCAGCAGGCCGGGTTCCGGGCCTGCAAGCGGTGCCGGCCCGACACCTCGCCCGGGTCGCCCGAGTGGAACGCCCGGGCCGATACCGTCGCCCGGGCCATGCGGCTGATCAGGGACGGGGTCGTCGACCGCGAGGGCGTACCGGGGCTCGCGGCCCGGCTGGGCTACTCCACCCGCCAGATCGAACGGCAGCTCCGGGCCGAGCTGGGCGCAGGACCGCTCGCGCTGGCCCGGGCCCAGCGGGCCCAGACCGCGCGGGTACTGATCGAGACCACCGCGCTGCCGATGGCGGAGATCGCCTTCGCCGCCGGATTCTCCTCCGTACGCACCTTCAACGACACCGTCCGCGAGGTCTTCGCACTCGCCCCCGGCGAACTGCGCGCCCGGAGCGCCCGGCGCGCCGGGAACCCGGCCGCCGCGGCCGGGCCCGCCACCCCCGGGGCGATCACGCTCCGGCTGCCGTTCCGCGCGCCGCTCAACCCGGACAACCTCTTCGGCCATCTCGCGGCGACCGCCGTACCGGGGGTCGAGGAGTGGCGCGACGGCGCGTACCGGCGCACCCTCGCCCTGCCCTACGGGCACGGCATCGTCGCCCTGGCCCCCCGGCCCGACCACATCGCTTGCCGGCTGTTCCTCACCGACACCCGCGATCTCACGATCGCCATCAGCCGCGCCCGGTGGCTGCTCGACCTCGACGCCGACCCCGTCGCCGTCGACGAGCAGCTCCGCACCGATCCGCTGCTCCGCCCCCTGGTCGACAAGGCCCCCGGCCGCCGGGTGCCGAGGACGGTGGACGCGGCGGAGTTCGCCGTACGCGCGGTACTGGGCCAGCAGGTGTCGACCGCCGCCGCCCGGACCCACGCCGCCCGGCTGGTCACCGCCCACGGCGAACCCGTCGAGGACCCCGAGGGCGGGCTCGGCAGGCTCTTCCCCACCCCCGCCGCGCTGGCCGGTCTCGACCCGGAGGCCCTCGCCCTGCCCCGCAGCCGGCGCGCCACCCTGACCAACCTGGTCGCCGGGCTCGCCGGCGGCGGTATCCGCCTCGGTGTGGACAGCGACTGGGACGAGGCCCGCGCCGCGCTCTCCGCGCTGCCCGGCTTCGGACCCTGGACCGTCGAGGTCGTCGCGATGCGCGCCCTCGGCGACCCGGACGCCTTCCTCCCCACCGACCTGGGCATCCGCCGCGCCGCCGCCGGACTGGGGCTCCCGGCCACCCCGGCCGCCCTCACGGCGCACGCCGCGGCCTGGCGGCCCTGGCGGGCCTACGCCGTCCAGTACCTGTGGGCCACCGACGACCACCCGATCAACTCCCTCCCGTACGACGAGAAGGTCCAGGCATGACCCGTACGACACGTCCGACCCGCACTCCCCGTACCGCGGCCGCCGTCGAGCACCTGGTGATGGAGAGCCCCTACGGCCCCCTCACGCTCGTCGCCACCGACGGTGTCCTCAGCGGCGTGTACATGAGCGACCAGCGCCACCGCCCCGGCGAGGAGACCTTCGGCGAGCCGTCCGCGGAGCCGTTCGGCGAGACGGTCCGCCAGCTCGACGCCTACTTCGCCCGCGAACTGACCGAGTTCGACCTGCCGCTGAACCTCGCGGGCACCGAGTTCCAGCGCCGGGTCTGGGCGCAACTGCTGCTCATTCCGTACGGCGAGACCCGCACCTACGGCGAGCTGGCCGAAGCCCTGGGGAACCCCGGCGCCTCCCGCGCGGTCGGCCTGGCCAACGGCAAGAACCCGGTGAGCATCATCGTCCCCTGCCACCGGGTGATCGGGGCCGGGGGCAGCCTCGTCGGCTACGGCGGCGGGCTGCCCCGCAAACAGCGGCTCCTCGCCTTCGAATCGGGCCGGGACGGCGAGCCGGACGCGCTGTTCTAGCCGCCGCGCTCCGGCCCGCCCCGGCCCGGTCCGGCTTCAGCGCGGGGCGGAGACCGCGACCCCCACCGGGACCCGCTCTCCCACCGCGCTGATGACCGCCGCCACCGCGTCCCCGTCCCAGCCGCCGTACAGCTCGATCAGGTCGAGCCCGTCCGCGAACTCGGCGGCGACGGCCGCCCCCGCGCCCGGTTCGGGCACCGCGACGTACGTCGACGTGCTGGGGCCCACCGTACGGACGAAGCGGTCCCCGGCCGGGTCGGCGCCCGGCTGGACGTACAGGAACAGCGCCCGCAGGACCTCGCCCGCGATCGCCCGCTCCTTGTAGCGGGCGACGTCGAGGAGGGATTCGAAGCCGAAGAGGACCGTGCCGACGCTCGCGCGCCCCCGGACCGCCGCCTCGACCTCCGCGAGCCACAGGAAGCCCGTGGCGCCGCAGAGTTCGACACCGGTGACGCCCCGGTCGGCGTACTCGGCCGCGAGGGCCGCCGCGGCGGCCGCGTCGGGCGCGGTCAGGATGTGCACGGCGGTGCCGTCGGGGCCCTCGCGCACCACGGGCGGCAGGGGCTCCTCGCCGTCCGCCGCTTCCTCGCCCCGGAAGATGATCGCCCGGTCACCGGCCATGGTGCACTCCCCGTCGTAGGGGCCGAGGCGGACGATCACCGTCCGCCCGGCCGTGGGTCAGGGGCGCATCTCCGCGCCCCTGACCATGCCAACACCGTTGACGGGCACGGGAATTCCCGCCGGAACCCCGCCGGAAGCGGACCGGGGCAAGGGCCGGCGGGTCAGCGGACCGGGAGCCCGTCCACCAGCTCCACCGCGCCCGAGCCCGACTCCAGCGCATCCAGTGCCGCCGTGATCCGGTGGCCGAGGGACCCGAGCAGATAGTCGAGGATGTCGTCCCGGCCGATCAGCCGCCACGACAGCAGCTCGTCCTCCTGGAGACTGATCTCGTCGAGCGCTTCGGGGCTCAGTACCCCGCCGTCGTACACATAGGCCACGATCGGCGGCCGCAGCGGGCCGCGCACCCAGTCGACCGCCAGCAGCCTGCCCGGCTCCACGTCCAGGCCGATCTCCTCCAGCGTCTCCCGCCGGGCCGCCTCCCGCGGCGTCTCCCCGCCGTCCGACTCGACCGTGCCGCCGGGCAGCGCCCAGCCGTCCCGGTAGTTGGGCTCGACGACGAGAAGCCGGCCCAGCTCGTCCCTGAGCAGCACCGCGGCGCCCGAAAGGACACGGGGCAGGGTGGCGATATAGGCGCTGTACGCGCTGTCGCTGTCATGATCCGTGGTCACCCCCGCAGCCTAGGTGCAATTCCACGATTTCCGGGGTCCGGGACCAGGTTCCGGATCTCGGGATGTCCATACCGGTGCGGCGGTTTCCGTTTACTGGCCGCTTGTCCGTGACGCCGCACCTGTCCGGAACGCGGGCATCCGGCCGCCGTATCCCGCCCCTCCGTCTCGGCCTCCGGGACCGGACGCCGCGGGACCGGCACTCGGCCCCGGACCACGTCAGACCCCCGCGGTATCCCCGCCCCGGACCACGTCAGACCCCCGCGGTATGCCCGGCGCCCCGCAACCTGGCCTCCGCCAGCCGTACCGTCCGCGCGGCCAGCTCCGTCACCCGCGCCCCGTCGAAGCCGGCGACCGCGCTGCGCACCCGGTCCTCCAGCGGCTCCGTCCACTGCGCCGGCAGCGCGGAGGCGCCGCACAGCACACCCGCGACCGAACCCGCCGTCGCCCCGTTGGAGTCGGTGTCCAGCCCGCCGCGGACCGTGAGGGCGATCGTCCGGGTGAAGTCGCCCTCCCCGTACAGCAGACCCGCCGTCAGCACCGCCGCGTTCGGCAGGACATGGATCCAGCTCCGCCCGGCGGTCCTGCGGGCCATCTCGTCCAGCGTCCCGGCCCAGTCCGCGCCCGAGGCATGGAGCGCGATCGTATGCCGTACGGTCCGCGCCAGCCCCGCGTCGGCGGGGATCCGGGCCAGACCCGCCTCCAGCGCCGCGCGCGGCCCGTCCGCCGTGAACGCGGCGGCGATCGTCGCGGCCGCCCACACCGCGCCGTGCACCCCGTTGCCCCGGTGGGACAGCACCGCGTCCCGGCGGGCGAGGGCCGCCGCCGCGTCCGGATCCCCCGGACAGGTCCAGCCGAAGACGTCCGCGCGGATCAGCGCGCCGATCCACTCCTGGTACGGGTTGTCGTGCGAGGCCGTCTCCGGCGGGCCGATACCGTTCACCAGATTCCGGTACGCCACCCGCTCCGCGGTGAACGTCTGGAGATACGGCAGCCGCTCCAGCCACACCCGGCCCACCTGTTCCTTGGTGAAGCCGAAGCCATGGGTCTCCAGCAGGTGCAGTCCGAGGATCGCGTAGTCCACGTCGTCGTCCCGGCAGCTTCCGCTCACCCGCCCCCGCACGCACTCCCGCCACTCGGGACGCAGCTCGAACTCCCCGGGCGCCGCGTCCGCCGGGGGCGGCGGCAGATAGCCGGTCAGCGGCAGCGCGTCCGTGCGGCGCAGATACGCGTCGATCCGGTCGCGGGTCCAGTAGTCGCCGCGCTCGACCGGTTTGCCGAGCATGTTGCCCGCGATCCGGCCCAGCCAGCCGCCGAGGATCCGGTCGGCCGGTACCGGCCCGGGCGTTGAACCGTTCGCCGTGCCTGTCATATCCGTCCTCTACCCCGCGGGGGCTGGCCCGTCCCGCGGACCCCCGGATAGGGTCGTCGCGGCGCGACTGCCTGTTCGACAGCAAAGGACGCAAGGTGACGGACGGCGCAGTTATCCAGCCCGCGCGCGAGCCCCGGGTGCTCGTGGCGGCTGACAAGTTCAAAGGGTCCCTGACGGCGGTCGAGGTCGCCGAACGGGTGACGGCGGGGCTGCGGCGGGCCGTGCCCGGTCTCGCCGTGGACTCCCTGCCGGTGGCCGACGGCGGCGACGGCACGGTCGCGGCGGCCGTCGCGGCCGGGTTCGGCCGCCGTACGGTACGGGTCACCGGCCCCCTCGGCGAGCCCGTGACCGCCGCTTACGCCCTGCGGGACGGCACCGCGGTCGTCGAACTGGCCGAGTCCTCCGGGCTCCACCTCCTCCCCGCCGGAGTGTTCGCCCCACTGACGGCGACCACCCACGGCTGCGGGGAAGTGCTGCGGGCCGCACTCGACGCGGGGGCGCACACCGTCGTCCTCGGCGTCGGCGGCAGCGCGACCACGGACGGCGGCGCGGGTCTGCTCACCGCGCTCGGCGCCCGGCTCCTCGGCGCGGACGGGGCGGCCCTGCCGCCCGGCGGCGGAGCGCTGGCCGCGCTCGCCACGGCCGACCTCTCGGGACTCGACCCCCGGATCCGGGACATCCGGCTGGTCCTGGCGGGCGATGTCGACAACCCCCTGACCGGCCCCAAGGGCGCCGCCGCGGTCTACGGGCCGCAGAAGGGCGCCGGGCCCGCCGATGTCGCGGCCCTCGACGCGGCCCTCGGCCACTACGCGGCGGTCCTCGGACCGGAGTTCGCGGACGCCCCGGGCGCGGGCGCCGCCGGGGGAGTCGGCTATGCCGCGCTCACCGCGCTCGGCGCGGTCTTCCGGCCGGGTAGCGAGGTGCTGCTGGAGGTCCTGGGCTTCGCCGCGGCGCTGGACCGGGCCACCCTCGTGATCACCGGCGAGGGATCCCTCGACGCCCAGACCCTGCACGGCAAGGCGCCCGCCGGGGTCGCGGCGGCGGCCCGCGCCCGCGGCGTCGCCACGGTCGCGGTCTGCGGCCGGCTCACCCTGCCCCCGGAGGAGCTGGCCCGGGCCGGGATCCGCCGGGCCTACGCCCTGCTCGCCGTCGAACCGGATCCGGAGCGGTCCATGGCCCGCGCGGGCGAACTGCTGGAACAGGTGGCCGGGGACATCGCCCGCGACTTCCTGGCCTGACGCCGCCCGGGGCCGTCCGGCCCGGGTACTTCCGAGGGCCCGGCCCTCCGTACCCTCCCGGGCCGGTCTCCGTACCCCGGCGGTCCGGTCCGGCCGCCGTACTGCCGCCGGACCGCCCGGTCCGGCCCGCCGACGGGAGGCACCGCATGTGGATCCGGACCGCCCGGCCGACCGCGGACGAGGCGCGGGCCGTCACGGAGCTGATCCTCGCGTCCAAGGCGTACTGGGGCTACGACGCCGCGTTCCTGGCGGCCTGCCGCGCGGAGCTGACCGTCACCCCGGCCGATGTCCCGCGCCGCCGGATCGTGGTCGCGGAGACCGCGGACGGCGTCCTCGCGGGGGTCGCGGCACTCGACGGCAGCCCGCCCGAGGGGGAGATCGGGCTGCTGTTCGTGGCCCCGGAGGCGATCGGAACCGGGGTCGGCCGGGCCCTGTACGCGCATGTGGTGGAGGAGGCCGGAGCGCTCGGCTTCACCCGTCTCACGGTCGCCTCCGACCCGCACGCCGTGGGCTTCTACCGGTCGCTCGGCGCCCGCCCGGCCCCCGGCGCCGCCCCCGGCCCGCTGCCCGCGCTCACGGTGGACCTGCCGGACCGCCCGGCCTGGGCCCGCGCCCGGGCGGCCGGGGGCCGGGCGGTCCACATCGGCAATGTCGCCGAGTTCCAGTCCCAGTTCACGGCCCGCCCCGGGCCCGCGGCCCGCACTCCCGGGCCCGGGCCCGGTCCTGGCACGGGAGGTCTGGAAGGTGCCTGGTCTCTCACCGGCCACCCTGCCGGGCGCGGAGCGGCGGCTGCGGGCGCCCCGGGCGGCTCCGGTGGTGCGCTCGTGCCCGGCGGTGCCGTCCCTGCCCCCGGTCGCGGCGAATCCGGCCGCCCGGGCCGGGTCCGCCGCCTGCCCTTCCCCGGGCCCCGGCCCCGGCCGGGGCCCGCTTCCGCGAGTGCCCGTGCCGCCCTCCACTACTCCTGTCTCGCCGCCTTCACCGGGCTCCATCCGGCGGCGGTCGTCCTGCCCGGCCGGGTGCCCCGCGGCTGGCTGCCGCTGGTCGCCCGCCAGCTGCGCTGGTCCTGCCCCGAGGTGTACGACGGGCTCGACGAGGCCGCGCTGCTCCGCCAGGGCGGTCTGGGGGAGCGGTGGCGGGGGGCTCCCGTGGCGGCCTGGGGGCACACCCCGGGCATCGCCGCGCTCACCGGGGCCGCCACCGGGCCGGACACACTGCGGTACGAGTCCAAGCGGGCCTCCCACGCCCTGTTCACCCTGCTCGCCCCCGGCCACCCGGGGATCGGGGTGCCCCGGCAGTGGCTGCCGGGCAGCCGCCGGGCCGCGGCCAGGCTGATCGCGGACCGGGCCCGGGCCGGGACGGGCACGGTCGTGAAGAGCGAGCACGGCGCGGGCGGCTCCGGCGTCCGCGTCCTCACCACCCCGGTCCGGGCCCGCTCGCTGCCCAGGGGGCCACTGCTGCTGGAGGAGTACGTACCGGGCCGGGAGCATCCCTCGTACGACGGCTTTGTCGACGCGGCGGGCACGGTCCACGACGTCGGGGTCGCGGCGATGGACATCGGCGGTACGGCCTACCGGGGCGCGACCATCGGGCCGGGCGCCGTATCCGACGGGATCACGGCCCGCGCCCTGGCCTTCGGGAACGCGGTGGGGCGGCGGCTGGCCGGGGACGGCTACCGCGGCTGGTTCGACGTGGACTATGTGACGGGCCCCGACGGGCTGCTCGCGCCCACCGAGATCAACCTGCGGCTGACCGGCCCCGCCGTGGCCTTCATGATCCGGCAGCGGCTGGCCGAGACCCGCGGCCCGGCGGCGGCGCGCTTCGTCCGCACCCTCGACCGGGTGCCCCTCGGCGCCCGCCTGCCCGACGCCGAGCTGCTGGACTTCCTGGAGCGGCTGATCGCCCGCTGTGCCGCGATCGGCACGGTCGTCGTCCCCACCATCCCCACCGCCGCCCATGACCCGGCGCCGTTCCTCGGACTGGCCCTCGCGGCGCCCACCCCCGACCATCTCGCCGCGGTGGACGCCCTCGTCCGGGCCGAGTGCCGGTCTCTGGACCGGCTGCTCGGCCGGTCGTGACGGGTACGAGGCGGGTGACGGCCGACCCGGACCGAGGGGATCCGCCCCGGGCACCCGGTCGCCGTCCGGACCTGCGCACACCCGCGCGACCCTCCCGACCACGGCCCGGCCGCTTCCGACGGGCCCGCGGTCAGTCCTTCGCGCGCTCCCGGCGCCCCACCGCGACCGCCCAGAGCGCGACGGTGCCCGCCGCGATCATCAGGGGGATGTTGAAGGCGTAGACGAGCGCCGCCTGCCGTTCCCAGTCCTGTTTGGCGGCCAGCCGGTAGAAGTTGTCCTGGGGCCACCAGGCCGCCAGCAGATAGACGATCGACAGATGCGCGGCGGCCGTCAGTCCCGGGGGTGCCGCGCCGCGGGGCATCAGGGTGCGGCCCGCGACCAGGAAGCCCGCGCCCGCCGCGAAGGCCAGGAACTCGGCCGCGTACAGGCCGACGAAGAGACCGGCCCAGGGCTGGGGCACCCCGGTCAGATCCGTCGAGCCCGGCCAGAGGGGCTCGGTGAGGACGATCGACAGCAGCAGCCCCAGGCCCGCGGCGAAGGCGCCGCCGGCCCGCAGGGCTTCGTCCCGGGTGAGTTCACCGCCCTTGCCCCCGGCGGCCCGGGACGTCCCGGCGGGGCTGCGGGGGGCGGGCAGCACAAGGGCCGTGCGGTCCAGCCGGCCCGCCCGGGTGCGGGGGAGCCTGGCCAGCCGTACCACCGTGCCGGGGACCTCGGCCGGATGGAGGGCGGCCGACAGATGGGCCCGCACCCCGGCCTCGTCGGGCACCTCACGGCCGAGCACGGGGACGAGATAGGCGATGGGCCTGCCGCCGTCGGCCCGGTCGCGGTCCCGGTCGACCAGGACCTCGCGCACCGAGGGGTGGGTGGCCAGTTCCGCTTCGATCCGGTACGGGTCGATGGTGCGGCCCTGCGAGCGGAACCGGTCCGCGGCCCGCCCCAGGAACTCCAGGGGTCCGCCGTCCTCGCGCCGCCCCAGGTCACCGGTGGGTACCGCGTCCCCGCCGTCCGGGGGTGTCAGCCAGATCCGTCCGCCGCGGACCTCGGCGCCCGCCCCGGTGAACGGCCGGCCGAGGAAGACATGCCGCTCGGGCTCCGGCACCGGACCGGGCAGCTGGTTCGAGGCGAACCAGGTGCCGCAGCCGGCGACCTCGGCGGGGCCGTAGAGCGAGATCAGTCCGGCGCCCGGCGGCAGCCGCCGTTCCAGCCGGACATGATCGTCGAGCCGGAGCCGCTCCCCGCCGACGGCGAGCAGCCGCAGCCCCTCGGGCGGGCCGCCGGGCCCGCCGGTGAGCGCCAGCGCGGTGACGGGATCGGTATCGGCCACGGTGTACGGCTCGCGACGGGTCAGCACCAGCGTGGCGCCCGCGCCCAGCGCCCGGATCCAGCCCGCGGTGAACGCGGCCGTATCGGGCGGCGCGGTCAGCAGGACCCGGTCGCCCGGACCGAGCCGGAAGACCTCGGACCAGGCGGCGAAGGCGGCCGTGAACCGGGCGTGCGGCACCGGTACCGGGCCGGGCTCGCCCGTGGTCGTCCCGGCGGTGAAGAGCAGGGCGGCCCGGGTGTCCGGCGCGGCTTCCGGCGGGCCGTCGAGGGGTTCGCGGGCGTCGATGGCGGCCGCGTCGCCGTCCAGCAGGATCAGCGGTCTGCCGGGTGACGCGGCGAGCCGCCCGGAGTGGATCCGGTGGCTGACGACCGCCCGGGCCTCGGCGAGCGCCTCCGGTGCCGGGGCATCGGGTCCGACGACGGTGAAGGCGCCCCCGGCCCGCAGCACCGCCAGCGCGGCGACCAGGACATCGGGTGTGCGCAGGGTCCGGACGGCGACCAGGTCCCCGGGGCCGATGCCCGCGGTCTCGGTCAGATGGCGGGCCAGCCGGGCGGCCCTGGCGCCGAGCTGCGCATACGACAGCCCGCCCCGGTCGGTGACCACGGCGGTACGGTCCGGCCCGGCGGCCCGTACCCCCTCCTGCAACAGCGCGTCCAGCGTTCCCCCTGCCATGACCGCCGATGGTCCCAGAATCCGGGGCCCCGGGGGAGGGCGCGAACAAGCCGGAGGCCCGGATGCGATGTGCATCCGGGCCTCCGGCTCGTACGAAGACCGTCTCCGCCGCTACGGCAGCTGGGCCGCCCGCGCCTCCCGGCGGTTGTACCGGAAGGTGTTCACCCGGCGGGCGGTGGCGAAGAGCGGGATCACCGCGCCCAGCACCACCTGGAGCGCACAGCCGGTCTGGAGCAGCAGCTGGCCGCCGGGCGCGTCGAACGCCCAGGCCGCGAGCAGCCCCATCGCCGACACGATCCAGCCGAGCATCGCCACCGCGAGCACCCCGCGCGGCTTCGGGTACTCGACCCGGCTCACCATCAGCCATGCCGTACCGATGATCGCCAGCAGGGTCGGGATGAACGGCAGCTCCAACAGCACGATGGAGACCACCGTCAGCGCCCCGAAGGGGCTCGGCATGCCCTGGAACATGCCGTCCTTCATGGTCACGCAGGAGAATCTGGCCAGCCTGAGCACCACCGCCAGCAGCACCACGATCGCGGCCACCGCCGAGACCTTCTGGTGGGCGTCGTCCGCGACCATCCCGTAGACCAGGACGAAGTACGCGGGGGCCAGCCCGAAGCTGATCAGGTCGGAGAGGTTGTCCAGCTCCGCGCCCATCGGCGAGCTGCGGAGCTTGCGCGCCACCAGCCCGTCGCAGAGGTCGAAGATCGCGGCGAGCAGCATCAGGATCACGGCGGTCGCGGCGCTGTGCCGCGCCATGCCGGACTCCGCACTGCCCTGCATATGCGGGATCAGGATGCCGGTGGTGGTGAAGTACACCGCCATGAAGCCGCAGGTGGCGTTGCCGAGGGTGAGGGTGTCCGCTATCGACAGCCGGAGGGAGAGGGGCATCTCCTCGGCGTCGGTCTCCCCGGTGGCCGCCGTCGCCTTGTCCGTGTCCTCGCCCCAGCGCTGGGCCGGTGCCGAGGACCGGGTATCGGGATCAATCACGGTCAATGCGAGTCACCCCCGCGGTGGTCTTCTGCCCGACTTCCACCGCGACCTCTACGCCCTCGGGGAGGTAGATGTCGACCCGGGAGCCGAAGCGGATCAGCCCGATGCGGTCGCCCTGCTCGACCTTGGTGCCCTCGGAGAGGTAGGGGATGATGCGCCGGGCGACGGTACCCGCGATCTGCACCAGCTCGATATCGCCCAGCTCCGTGTCGAAGTGCCAGACAACGCGCTCGTTGTTCTCGCTCTCCTTGTTGAACGCCGGGACGAAACCGCCCGGGATGTGCTCCACGGAGGTCACCGTGCCGGCCAGCGGCGCGCGGTTGACATGGACGTTCAACGGGCTCATGAAGATCGCGACGCGGGTGCGGCCGTCCTTCCACGGCATGATGCTCTGCACCACGCCGTCGGCGGGCGAGATGACCCGGCCCTCGGCGATCTCGCGCTCGGGGTCGCGGAAGAACCACAGCATGCCCGCCGCAAGAGCGGTGGCGGGCCCGGCGATGACCGCGGCTCCGCGGGAGCGGCGGGAGCGGGCCAGGCTGACGGCTGCGGTGGCAACGGTCGGCAGGAGCCACGGCGAGCTTCCGCGGGCCAGGCGTACCTTCGGGAAACCGTCGCGTGGTGCAGAGTTCTGGCTGTGGGGCATGGATGACCTTCGTAGCGGACGATGCCGCGGGTGTCAGGGGACGGCGGCTTTCCGGCGATGCTAGCGGTTGTCGGCAGCAACTGGGAAAGCCAGCAGCCGAGTCGGCGACGGGATGGAGGGGGGTGACCGGGCCGGGGTGTGATCCACTTCGCGTCGCCGACAGGTTTAAACCCGGGTGAACGCGACAATCAACCCTGGAATCGGTACTCCTCCAGCAGTCGCCGTCCGATGATCATTTTCTGGATTTCGGCGGTGCCTTCACCGATCAGCAACATAGGGGCCTCACGGTAGAGACGCTCGATCTCGTACTCCTTGGAGAAGCCGTAACCGCCGTGGATACGGAACGCGTCCTCGACGACCTCCTTGCAGTACTCCGAAGCCAGATACTTGGCCATCCCGGCCTCCAGGTCGTTTCGCTCCCCGGAGTCCTTTTTGCGTGCAGCATTCACCATCATCGCATGGGCGGCCTCGACCTTGGTAGCCATTTCGGCCAGTTTGAACTGAACCGCCTGGTGGTGGACGATCTGCTTGCCGAAGGTGCGGCGCTGCTGGGCATAGGAGATCCCCAGCTCGAAAGCGCGCTGTGCGACGCCGCAGCCACGGGCCGCGACATTCACCCGGCCCACCTCGACGCCGTCCATCATCTGGTAGAAGCCCCGGCCGGTCGTCCCGCCGAGCACCCGCTCCGCGGGCACCCGCAGCCCGTCCATGATCATCTCGGTGGTGTCGACGCCCTTGTAGCCCATCTTCTCGATCTTGCCGGGGATGGTGAGCCCCGGCGCGATCTCCCCGAAGCCGGGCTCCTTCTCCACCAGGAAGGTCGTCATCGACTTGTGCGGGGCGGTGCCCTCGGGGTGTCCTTCGTCACTGCGCACCAGCACCGCGACCAGGGAGGACGTACCGCCGTTGGTCAGCCACATCTTCTGGCCGGTCAGCACGTACTCGTCGCCGTCCCGGACCGCCTTGGAGGTGATCGCCGACACATCCGAGCCCAGACCGGGCTCCGACATCGAGAAGGCGCCCCGCACCTCGCCCAGCGCCATCCTGGGCAGGAAGGTGTCCTTCTGCTCCTGCGTACCGTGCTGCTTCAGCATGTACGCGACGATGAAGTGGGTGTTGACGATGCCCGAGACCGACATCCAGCCCCGGGACAGCTCCTCCACACAGAGCGCATAGGTGAGCAGGGACTCACCGAGCCCCCCGTACTCCTCCGGGATCATCAGCCCGAAGAGGCCCAGCTCCTTCAGCCCGTCGACGATGTCCGCCGGATACTCGTCCCGGCGCTCCAGCTCGCCCGCGACCGGCAGGATCTCCTTGTCGACGAACTCCCGGACGGTCCCGAGTATCTCCCGCTGGACCTCCGTCAGCCCGTGCGTCTGCGCCAGCCGCGCCATCACCGCTCCCCCCGCTCCACCGGCTCCGGGCGGCCCGGCTGGTCGCCGCCCCGCTCCTTGACGTACGACTCCGTCGGGACCATCACCTTGCGCCGGAAGACGCACACCAGGGTGCCGTCCTGCTTGTGGCCCCGGGTCTCCACGTGCACGATCCCCCGGTCGGACTTCGACTTCGACGGGGTCTTGCCCAGGACCGTCGTCTCCCCGTAGATCGTGTCGCCGTGGAAGGTCGGCGCCACATGCCGCAGCGACTCGATCTCCAGATTGGCGATCGCCTTGCCCGAGACGTCGGGCACCGACATCCCCAGCAGCAGCGAGTAGACGTAGTTGCCGACGACCACGTTCCGCCCGAAGTCCGTCGCGTTCTCCGCGTAGTGCGCGTCCAGATGGAGCGGATGGTGGTTCATGGTCAGCAGACAGAACAGATGGTCGTCGTACTCGGTGACCGTCTTGCCGGGCCAGTGCTTGTACACGGCGCCGACCTCGAACTCCTCAAAGGTGCGGCCGAACTGCATGGTGCTCATGCCTCCGGGGGTGTGAAGGTGCTGGTACGGGTCATTCCGGCGGCCCGGCCCTTGCCGGAGACGACGAGCGCCATCTTCCGGCTGGCCTCGTCGATCATCTCGTCGCCGAGCATCGCGGAGCCCTTGCGGCCGCCGGCCTCCGAGGTGTGCCAGGCGTAGGCGTCGAGGATCAGCTCGGCGTGGTCGAAGTCCTCCTGCGCGGGTGAGAAGACCTCGTTCGCCGCGTCGACCTGGCCGGGGTGCAGCACCCACTTGCCGTCGTAGCCCAGGGCCGCCGCCCGGCCCGCCACCTCGCGGAAGCCGTCCACGTTGCGGATCTGGAGATAGGGGCCGTCGATCGCCTGGAGATCGTGCATCCGGGCGGCCATCAGGATCCGCATCAGGATGTAGTGGTAGGCGTCCGCCGGGTAGCCCGGCGGCTGCTCGCCGACCACCAGCGACTTCATATTGATGGAGGCCATGAAGTCGGCCGGGCCGAAGATGATCGTCTCCAGCCGGGGCGAGGCGGCGGCGATGGTGTCCACGTTCACCAGACCCGCCGCGTTCTCGATCTGCGCCTCGATACCGATCCGGCCGACCTCGAAGCCCATCGTCTTCTCGATCTGGGTCAGCAGCAGGTCCAGCGCCACCACCTGCTGGGCGTCCTGCACCTTCGGCAGCATGATGCAGTCCAGGTTGGGGCCGGCGCCCTCGACGACCGTGACCACGTCGCGGTACGTCCACTCGGTGGTCCAGTCGTTGACCCGGACCACCCGGGTCTTCGTCCCCCAGTCGCCCTCGTTGAGGAACTTCACGATCGTGTGCCGGGCCTCCGGCTTGGCCAGCGGCGCACAGGCGTCCTCCAGGTCCAGGAACACCTGGTCGGCCGGGAGCTGCTGGGCCTTCTCCAGGAACCGCGGATTGGAGCCGGGGACCGCGAGGCAGGAGCGGCGGGGCCGCAGCGGCCGTTCGGCGGCGGAGCGGGTCATACGGGAACCTCCAGAGGGTCGAGCCGGTTCGCTTGCCGGATCTCGTCGACGATACGGCCGATGATCTCCGTGATGCCGAAGTCCTTCGGGGTGAAGACGGCGGCCACACCCGCCGCCCGGAGCGCCGCGGCGTCCGCGGCCGGGATGATCCCGCCGACCACCACCGGCAGCTCACCCGCCCCGGCCGCCCGCAGCCGGGCCAGTACGTCGGGCACCAGCTCGGTATGCGATCCGGAGAGGATGGAGAGGCCCACGCAGTGCACGTCCTCCGCGAGGGCCGCCGACACGATCTGCTCGGGCGTCAGCCGGATGCCCTGGTAGACCACCTCGAAACCGGCGTCCCTGGCGCGGACCGCGATCTGCTCGGCGCCGTTGGAATGCCCGTCGAGCCCGGGCTTGCCCACCAGCAGCCGCAGCTTCCCGGCGCCCAGGTCCTGCGCCGTACGGGCCGTCCGTTCCCGCACCGAGGCCAGCGGGGTCCCCGGCTCGGCCGCCACCGCCAGCGGGGCACCGGACACCCCGGTCGGCGCCCGGAACTCCCCGAACACGTCCCGCAGCGCCCAGGACCACTCCCCGGTGGTGACGCCCGCGCGGGCGCACTCCAGGGTCGCGGTCATCAGATTGTCCGTACCCGCGGCCGCCTTCTTCAGCGCGGTCAGCGCGGCGGTGGCACGGGGCTCGTCCCGCTCCTCGCGCCAGGCGTGCAGGGCGGCGACCACCCGGGCCTCGTTCGCCGGGTCGACCGTCATGATCGCGGCGTCCAGATCCGCGGTCAGCGGGTTCTCCTCGGTGCTCCGGAAGACATTGACCCCGACGATCTTCTCCTCGCCGGCCTCGATCCGGGCCCGCCGCTCGGCGTGCGAGGCGACCAGCGCGGCCTTGAGGTAGCCCGACTCCACGGCCGCCATCACCCCGCCCATCTCCCCGATCCGGGCGATCTCGGCCAGGCACTCCGCCTCCAGCGCCGCGACCTCGGCCTCGATCACCCGGGACCCGGCGAAGATGTCGTCGTACTCCAGCAGATCCGACTCGTGCGCCAGAACCTGCTGGATACGCAGCGACCACTGCTGGTCCCACGGCCGGGGCAGCCCCAGCGCCTCGTTCCAGGCGGGCAGCTGTACGGCCCGGGCCCGGGCGTCCTTGGAGAGGGTCACCGCCAGCATCTCCAGCACGATCCGCTGGACGTTGTTCTCCGGCTGCGCCTCGGTCAGCCCCAGCGAGTTGACCTGGACGCCGTAGCGGAACCGCCGCTGCCGGGGGTCCTCGATGCCGTACCGCTCCCGGGTGATCCGGTCCCAGATCCGGCCGAAGGCGCGCATCTTGCACATCTCCTCGATGAACCGGACTCCCGCGTTCACAAAGAAGGAGATCCGGGCCACCACCTCGCCCCGGCGGTCTTCGGGGACCTGGCCGGAGGCGAAGACCGCGTCCAGGACGGCGATCGCCGTCGACATCGCGTAACTGATCTCCTGGACCGGGGTGGCACCGGCCTCCTGGAGGTGGTAGCTGCAGATGTTGATCGGATTCCACTTCGGCATCCGGCCGACCGTGTACGCGATCATGTCCGTGGTCAGCCGCAGCGACGGGCCCGGCGGGAAGACATGCGTCCCCCGCGACAGGTACTCCTTCACGATGTCGTTCTGGGTGGTGCCCTGGAGGGCCGTGACATCCGTGCCCTGCTCCTCGGCGACGACCTGGTAGAGCGCGAGCAGCCACATCGCGGTGGCGTTGATCGTCATCGAGGTGTTCATCTGCCCCAGCGGGATGTCCCGGAACAGCCTCCGCATATCGCCGAGGTGCGCGACGGGCACCCCGACCCGGCCGACCTCGCCGCGGGCCAGCAGATGGTCGGGGTCGTACCCGGTCTGCGTCGGCAGGTCGAAGGCGACCGACAGACCCGTCTGGCCCTTGGCGAGATTGCGCCGGTACAGCTCGTTCGACGCCTCGGCCGTGGAATGCCCGGCATAGGTGCGCATCAGCCAGGGGCGGTCCTTCCGCCGCGGCCGGCCGCCGGGGTCAGACATTGCGGAACCGGTTGATCGCGTCCAGATGCCGGGCGCGCATCTCCCCGTCCCGGACCCCGAGGCCCTCCTCGGGCGCGAGACACAGGACGCCGACCTTGCCCTGGTGGGCGTTGCGGTGCACGTCGTACGCCGCCTGACCGGTCTCGGCCAGCGGATACACCTTCGACAGAGTGGGGTGGATCTTCCCCTTGGCGATCAGCCGGTTGGCTTCCCATGCCTCGCGGTAGTTGGCGAAGTGGGAGCCGATGATGCGCTTGAGCGACATCCACAGATAGCGGTTGTCGTATTCGTGCTGATAGCCGGAGGTGGAGGCACAGGTCACGATCGTGCCGCCCTTGCGGGTGACATACACGGAGGCGCCGAAGGTCTCACGGCCGGGGTGCTCGAAGACGATGTCCACGTCCTCACCACCGGTCAGCTCCCGGATCCTGGCGCCGAACCGCTTCCACTCGCGCGGGTCCTGGTTCCGCTCGTCCTTCCAGAACCGGTACTCCTCGGCGCTGCGGTCGATGACGGCCTCGGCACCCATCGCCCGGCAGATCTCCGCCTTCCGCTCGCTGGAGACCACACAGATGGGATGGGCGCCCCCGGCCAGCGCGAACTGGGTGGCGTACGAGCCGAGCCCGCCGCTCGCGCCCCAGATCAGCACATTGTCGCCCTGTTTCATCTGGGCACCGTTGCGCGACACCAGCTGGCGGTAGGCGGTGGAGTTCACCAGCCCCGGCGCCGCGGCCTCCTCCCAGGAGAGATGGGCCGGCTTGGGCATCAGCTGGTTCGACTTGACCAGCGCGATCTCGGCGAGCCCGCCGAAGTTCGTCTCGAAGCCCCAGATCCGCTGCTCCGGGTCGAGCATCGTGTCGTTGTGCCCGTCGGAGGACTCCAGCTCCACCGAGAGACAGTGCGCCACCACCTCGTCGCCCGGCTGCCAGGCGTTCACCCCGGGCCCGGTGCGCAGCACGACGCCCGCCAGGTCGGAGCCGATCACGTGGTAGGGGAGATCGTGCCGCCGGGTGAGCTCGCTGCGGCGCCCGTAGCGCTCCAGAAAGCCGAACGTGGAGAGCGGCTCGAAGATCGACGTCCACACGGAGTTGTAGTTCACGGAGCTGGCCATCACGGCGACGAGCGCCTCGCCGGGCCCCAGCTCGGGCACGGCCACGTTCTCGACATGCAGCGACTTGCGGGGATCCTTGTCCCTGCTCGGCAGGCCGGCGAACATCTCGGCCTCGTCCTTGTGCACGGTCACCGCGCGGTAGGACTCGGGGACGGCCAGCGCGGCGAAGTCCGCCGGCGTTGCTTCCGCCGACGAGATCGCGTCCAGGATTTCCTTCACGGTGTTGCCTCCGGCAAAGCGCGTCGGGGTGTCCTCGCGGACCCCGAAGAGGGTGAGGGGCGGTGCTGCTGCGATGGAGGTGTGCCGTCGGTTCGGCGGGTGGTTCAGTGGAGCGGGCCGTGCGGGAACACGGCGCGGAGCCTGTGACGCAGGCGCGGGCCCCGCGGTGCGCGGGGGTGCGGTGACCGGGCCGGTGCGCGGGGGTGACCCGCGAACCGGCCGTCCGGACACCACTCAAGCTATGGCACCCCGTGCCAACCTGCAAGACACTCCGTGCCACTTTCTTTTCCGGAGGTTGCTTGTGCCTCGGGCCCCGTTCCGCATGTCCGGCTGCGGGTCGTCTGTGGCTTGTCGCGCAGTTCCTCGCGCCCCTGGGTACTCGTGCCTGCGGCCCTTGCCTGGTGCGGGCGCCCCTGGGTGGTCGAGTCCCGCTCTTCGTGGGGTCGTCACCCGGTCCTGTCTGGTTCGGGCAGGTCGGCGGCCTCCGGGCTCACCTCCTCGCAGGCTGCGATGCACCGCCACTGAAGCGCGTCCCTGCTTGTCGCAGCCCACTGCGGGGGCGACCCTGCACCCCCCTCCCCACGGACCCGTTGCATGGAAGCCCCCGGGCCCGAAGATGCCGACAGGGTCCCGCGCCAAACAATGGACGCACATCCCCAGCGCGGGCCCCCACCCCGAGTGGGGCACACTCTCCGCCCCGGGTGACCGCAAGACATCTCTCCCCCCGGTGACGGCGACACCACCAGGGGCTTTGACCGCCTGCTCAAGTCGGGATCACGTGGGAGTGGGGT